>JAKJDA010000365.1 GCA_022706165.1 Candidatus Hydrogenedentota bacterium
CCGCCGCCTGTCCCGCGCGCACCGCTTCGTTGGCGCTGTCAAGATCGTCATAGACGAAATGCCGGCCCGCCTCGGACACGCGCGCCAGTTTGGCGCCCGCCGCAAACGCCGCGGCGGCGGTTTCGTTCAATCCATGGAGAATTACCTCGACTTTGTGGAAGCGTTGGGCGATCAGTTCCTCGATCCGGCCTTGGGCGACAAGCTTTCCTTTCACCAAGATGCCGACGCGATCGCAAATTTGCTCCACGTCTCCCAGGACGTGGGAACTGAAAAAGATGGTTTTTCCCTCGTCGCGCAGGCGCAGGATGAGTTCCCGGATCATCCGCCTTCCCATCGGATCGAGGCCGCTCATTGGCTCGTCCAGGATAAGCGCCGGCGGATCGCCGACAAGCGCCACCGCAAATCCGAGGCGCTGGCGCATCCCCTTTGAAAACCCGCGGACTCGCTGATCGGCGATCGTGGCCAGATCAAGCCATTCGGAGAGCTTCGACCATTCCGCCGCGCGTTCGGAACGGTCCAATCCCTGCAGTTGCCCGTAGAAGTCGAGGGTTTCGCGCGGATTCAGATATTCGTAGAAGTAGGGGTTTTCCGGCAGATAGCCGATGCGTTGACGCGCTTTGCGGCTTCTGGCATCGAAGCCCATGACGGACGCCGTCCCCCGGGTCGGGCGCAACAAACTGCACAATAGTTTGATCGTCGTGGTTTTTCCCGCGCCGTTTTTGCCTAAAAATCCGAAGACTTCGTTTTGCTGGACCGCGAGGTTCAGGCCATCCAACGAGGTCACGGAACCGCGCCCCACGTGACTTTGGTATGTCTTGGTCAGATCGTGCGTGACAATGGCGTCCATGATGCGCCTGCTCCTTCCATTCCTGACCGCCCGCCGGAGGCGGGGCGATCGAAACGCCTTTCGGGCGCTTGGGGGTTATTGCGCGGCCATGCCGACGCCGCAACAGCCCGCCGCCTCGACGTAACAGAAGGCATGCTGTTTGAGCGTGTTGGCGCATACGTGAAAGCGGGTTGCGCCTCCCTGTCCTACGTCGAAAATTTTGATCACGTTGGCGAAGGCGGCGGCTTCGGGCAGTAGTTCCTCGAGACGATTGGGGACGCCTTCGAAGTAGTCTTTTTGGAGGATGTTGTCGTCTTGGCTCGGAAAGACGGCAAGGTACAGCATGTCCATTTCGACCAGTTCGCTAAAAAAGTGCGTGCCCATGGAAACGTCGGGCACAAGATCATCGCGCATCGCCACGATCTCGCACAACACCGAGACGGAGTTGATTTCCGCGAAATTGACGGGGACGCCGAGGGAGGGGGTCGTAGTTCCCCATCGTCCCGGTCCCAGCAGCATCAGCGTTTCGGGCTTGGCCTCGTCGTCGAGATGCGTGAGACGTCCGATCAGCCTAGCGACGGAATACCGCTCCGACAGGGGCAGATGCCCATACACCGAGGGAACGACATAAATGATCCGGTCCGCTTCCGCCACGCGGCTCTGCCCGATAATCGGGCCGTGCGTCTCCAGCACGAGGTTTTCGCGCGCGATCGTTGCCGGGTCTGGCAGCGCGACGACGCCGGTGTCGCTTTTGACCTGCAGGGGCCGGCATTGCACGATGTTCACCCGGTAGACGCCGTTTTCGGTGAAATTCGCGGTGAATTCGATGTCCACGGGATAGTCATAGGCCTGCTGAATGCGTTGCAGCATCTCCCGCATGTTCTCGATAAACGTGGTGCTGGAAACCAGGTCCTCGAAAGCGAGCACCCACGGGGCCGATCCGCGCGGTCCGCCGGATGCGTGATCCTGCGAGGCGAACAACCGGAGGGGCAGATCGTTTGCCTGCTTGATCACGTCCTCGAATTCGATGGAAACGAGTTGGTTGGCGTTGATGTCCAGGACATCCACCTTGCGCTGCGCGAAGCGGCGCACGTCGTTGAGAGTCGCCTCGGGTCTGCGTTCCGGGTCGTTCAGGGCGATCACGCGCGTATAGTCGTCGTCGAAGCGATCGACCGCGCGCGTGCCCAATCCGAACACCAGGCGCAACAGGCCCGCTTTGGGATCGATATACTCGTTCCAAACGTAGGGGTTGAAGGAAAAGCCGACGCCCGCGATGTTGGGGAAGAACAGCCCCCCTTGAAGCGATCCCGAGACGCGTTGGACGAGCAGGGCCATCTGCTCGTCTTTGTCGAGAATGCCGAAGCGCGCGCGGTATGACAGCGCCTTTTCGCTCATCGTGCTCGCGTAGATGGTTTTCACGGCGGTGATGAAGTCCGCGAGACGCTTATGCCGCGACCCTTGATTCACGCAAAACACGCTGTCGTATTTCCCAGCGAATGCATTGCCGAAATTGTCCTCGAGCAAACTGCTGGATCGGACGATGATCGGCGATTGCCCGAAGTAATCGAGCATATCGAGGAATTGCTGTTCGATATGCTCCGGGAAAGTTCCCATCATGATGCGCTGGCGCGCTTTTTCCGCGCCGGTGAGGAAAGCGGTGGGATCTTTCTGGGTCTCGCGCATCCACCAGCATCCGTTTTTGACCAGGAAGGTGTAGAACACGTCCGAACCGATATAGAACGAATCGTGCACCTCGAGCCATTCGTCCCATCGCGCGTCCGTCTGGTGCAGAATGGCCCGGGCCAGCAGCATTCCCACCGCCTTTCCGCCAATGAGGCCCGTTCCGATGGTTCGGCGCCCGATGTTGAGCAGGTCCTCCAGGCTGAAATACTTCTCGGCAAGCGCCAGGACGCGCGGATCGCGCGAAACCGCCATGCGCAGCAACCGCGCTTTTATCTCCTCCGCGTCCGGGTTTTGGTCGGAGGTCTTCATGGCCGGGTCTACGGCTCCTTCGGCCTTCATGAATGCGCGGTGCCAGACGTCCAACTGGGTGCTCACGGACTCGAAAGCGGAACGCGGGCATGACGTGAGGACTTCGGCGATCGTGGCGCTGTCGGTCACGGCGACGAACTGGTCGTCTTTCCATGCGTGCAGCATGTGCATTGTGGGAGAATAGCGTTGTTGCACTTTGAGGGGATGCACGTAGAGCCTGTTCTTGTGCTGGTACACGTCGAGAAAGAGCTGGGTCGTTTCGGAAATGGCCATCGTGGCATGCGGCGAATGATAATTCCGCATCAAGCCGAAGTAGGCCACCGTTTCCATATCGAACAGATATGGACACGTGAGCATGAAGAAATTGCCGAGCATCTGATCGCTGTACCAATCGGCCGTCAAGTCGGAAAGACAGTCGAAGACGTAGAAGGCTCCTTTCCCGGCGCGTTCGATTTCCTTGTGGACGCCGCCCAGAAAGGTTTCAAAGCCGGCTTGGGGATCGAGCGTGCGAATGGCCACGCCCGCCCCTTCGGGCACGAGCGGGGCATGACGCG
>JAKJDA010000366.1 GCA_022706165.1 Candidatus Hydrogenedentota bacterium
CGCTTGTTGATCTTCCTGAGCGTGTTGGGCATGGGGTTGTTCACGTATTACCAAGGCCGTTCGGAGAGCGAAAATCTGGCGGCGGTTTCTTGGCCCGCAATCATGGCGCTGTTTTTGCTTACCGATCTCGTGTGGCGCGGCGTGCGCCTGCGGCAGATCAACGCCGCGTGGGCGGTGTCGGCGGCGCCCGGCCTGATGCTGGGGATGACGGCGGCGGCGTGCTATCTAGGCGACCTGCCGCATACCGCACGCATCGGCGCGCAACATTGGCGGCACGCCTTCGCGCACGCGCAAGGGCCGATCGTGGATAACATCGCTTTTATCAAAGCCGAGGCGCGTCCAGGCGAATCGTCCGCGATTCTCGCGCCGCACCAAGCCGTGTACATCGCGGAAAGCGGCGTCGCATGTGATCTTGCCGGGCCGGGCTTCACCGAACTCCAGTTGCGCGCGGATGCGGATGTGGTGACGCGACGTCTGCTGGAGCAGCCCGTGCGGCATTTCTTTCTCGGCACAAGCGCCAACTGGCCGACCGTATTCGGACCGGATTTCCAGTTGTGGATACGGCTGCTAGGACCAGAATTCAAACAGGTCTTCACCCGGTACACACTCGAATCCATCAGCCCCTCGGGCACGCTGATGCATTGGGTTCCGATCGAATTCGCGCCGGAACCGTCTATGCCGGGCACGCACGACAGGACGGCCTCGCTTTTCGCCGACACAAGCGACACGCAAGCCCATTATCGCTACGACACGCGCAACAAATGCTTTCGCGACGCAACGGGCCGGGAGTTTCCTTTTTTTCTCGGCAACCCTGTTGACGTTCGCGCCGCGTTTTCAGTGGAGGTTGTGCTGAAGCCGGAAGAAAGGCAGGTTCCCTTCGCCTATATCGTCGGCAATCGGATCGACGCCGAGGGCTTCGCAATGTTGCACGCCGAACGCGATCGCAACACCTATACGATGGGGCCCGCGCCGTTCACGCTCGCGCCCGGCGAATGGAGTTATGTCTGCGGCAGCGTGTCCGGCCGCGACGTGTGCGTATTCGTGAATGGCGCACTGGCCGCGCAGGGCGCCCTCGACGCGCCCGCCCCGCCAAGCGATCTTCCCGTCGCGATCGGCAACGGACACTTCGGCGATCGCCCATTCCACGGCACGATCCAGGAGGTCCGCATCCGTTCTTGCGTCATTACCGCCGAAGAATCCCAACAAACCTACCAAACAATGCGCCGCGCCCTTCCTCGCTTGCCATGAATCGCTTTATGGCTTGACGCGTGCGCGCAGACGATCGAGAACGGCGGCCTGGTCTGGATCGGGCAAATTGATCGCGCCAAGCACGTAGCGGCCGCATTGTTCGAGCGCAAATCCTTTGTACAAGGGGTCGTTGGCCGTGACGCGGCGCCCCCAAGGCATGTGCACGGTCTTGGGCTGGGCGCCGCTGCCGATGGCGTGTTCGGCGTATGCATCGAGTGCCTGCGCCGCGGCATCGACGTCTTTTGCAATGCCCACGAACACGCGCACGGGCGGGGCGTCGCGGGTCGCATCGACCACCAGCGCGGGCGGCAAGAACGCGAGTCCAAACGGACCTTGTGCAAAATATTTCTGCGTTTTCGGCTCGGCGTCTTCGAGCGCAATCCATTCGAGTTCCTTCGGGCGATCCTTGCCGCCGGGCAGACGGCGCGCGATCGACTGGGCCGCATCGCGAAAGAGATCCTTGTCGAGCCGGGCCGCGCCGGATACCTCGATCGCCACGAAATGGCGGCCCTGGTAAAACATCGCTTGCGAGTCGTTCACGAACCCTTCGCCGCCGATCGCGATGAGTTCGGCGTCCGCGCGGCGAAAACTCGAATAGACTCCGAAGGCGTCGAGCAGCGATCCCATGAGATACACATCGACCGTCAACGCCGTTTGTCCATCTTCCCCGATCTGGTATTGCGCCGAGGCGAGTTTCTCGAAGCCGTACGGGAAATACAATTCGGCTTCGCCGTCGATGTATTCAAAGAGGGTGTCCTTGTCATAGGTCTTGACGGCTTCCTTCATCTTCCAGCCGGCGCCGAGCGATTCGGGCAACGCCGATTCCAGCGCAAACTTCTTTTCGGCCAACGCCGCCCACGAAACAGCCCAACACAACAAAACAGAAGCGACCCAACGCATCATCATCTCCTTCCCTCGGGTGTTGTTAGGCGAACAATGTCCGCGCGCGCGCCATCTTGGCTCCGATATCGAGTCCATGGGCGCAGCGCGCGACGCACTCGACACAATCTCCGCATGCAAAAGAAGACGCGTTGCGCGGGAGTTCGCAAAACGCGCTGCGAGCGAGATCGAAGTCGCCGTAGCCCTCGGCGTACATGAGAGCGCGATTCATGTCGCTGATGGCGACGCCGCGCGGACAGCTTGGTTCGCAAACCTGGCACAACTGGCAGTGCGTCGATCGCGTCGCGCGGGCATACGCATCGAGGATTTGCTGATCGACCCGGGCGAACCGCATTCCCATGACCTCGACGTTTTCCTTCACTTGGTCGAGGTTTGTCATGCTTGGGATCGCCGCCGCGACATGGGGGTCTTGAAGGACCCATTTGAGCGCGGCCTGGTGTGGGCTGATGGGCCCGAGCGCATCGGTTTGATAGCCGCCCGCCTGCGTCTTCATGGCGATAACGCCGACGCCGGCCTTTGCCGCCCGCGCGATCGCGTCTTTCAACTCCGGCGGGGCCTTGAAGTTGTAGGCGACCAACACCACGTCGAACAGCTTCTCGGGATCCTCCAACACGGCGTTGATGACATCGACCTGCTTCGAATGAGTCGTCACGCCAAGATGCCGCACCTTGCCCTGCTTGCGGAGTTCCTTGAGACCCTCGCGCGCGCCCTCGTTCATGACGGCCTCCCGAGAAGTGAGGTTGTGAAGTTGGAGCACATCCACATAGTCGACATTCATCTCGGACAGGCTCGTTTCCGCGCTTCTCATGACGGCGTCTTTATCGCCGAGCCTCGTTTTCGTGGCAAGATACACCTTGTCGCGACGCCCCTTGAGGGCCTCGCCTACGATCCGTTCGTTCTCGCCTCCCATGTAGGACCGGGCCGTGTCGAGGTAGTTGACCCCGGCGTCGAAGACCGCGTGCATGACCGGCACGTCACGGGTCTGCATCGCGCCAAAACTGACGATGCTCACCTTCAATCCGGTGCGGCCCAGCGCGCGAAAAACGGGGCCGCCGGAGGCGCCCGAATCGGCGGCGGACCCGGCGGATTCGGCGGTCTGCGCACCGGCAAACGGCGCCAGTCCGGCCACAGCGGCCCCCAGACTTCCGAGTTTCAGAAAAGATCGGCGATGGATTAGCTTTTCGGGGTGTTTTTTCATGGGAAGTCCCTCGCATG
>JAKJDA010000367.1 GCA_022706165.1 Candidatus Hydrogenedentota bacterium
CGTGATATGGTCGCCCAGGGGCACGCCCTCGGGGGCCACGCTCTTGAGCGCTTCGAATTTCTTGGCCGCCTGGAAGGCCAGCTCTTCGATGGGCTTGAGGAATTCCGTGCGGGACTTGTCCTTCAGGAAAAGCTGATATTGCTCCAGCGCCTGGTTGAAGAGCTTTGCACCTGCCAGGTAGTCGGGGTGCTGCCACGGTTCGCCCGGACGATAAGGTGCCACCTCGGTGCGAGGGGGTGTTGCCGGGCGGGAACGGGCGATGTAATCGGCCAGCGGAACCGTTGCGGGAGCCTCATCGCGGAGTTCATTGAAGGCCACGGCCGCCTGCAACGCGCCGTCTTCGATCTGCCGGGCCAGTTCGCCGGGTTTCGGATTCGTCGCCCACTGGCGATAGCGGTCCAACGCCTGGTTGAACAGCCGGATTCCCTGCTGAAAATGAGGATGGTCCCACACCACGGCCGACAAAAAATCCAGTTCGGAACCCATCGGGGCGGTTGTCGGCGATGCAACCCCGGAGTCGTTCGGTTGGTTGCTCGCGGGCTCATTTGCGTCCGGCGCGGACTCCGGTGTCTCCGTCTCCGGCAGCCAGTACGGGAGCCACGAATCCCGGAAATGCCACAGGAAACCGCCCAGCACCACAACCAGCAGCAAGCCGACCGCGACGAAGGTCCGCCGTTTCTTCCGCGGGGCGGCCAGTTGCAGGGCATAGGCCTCCGCACGCGTCAGGCGGATTTTGTTCCGGGGAGCGGCCGGCGGCGCTTGCAGCGGGGATTCATCCATGGAAACAGAATGCGAGATCAGTCCGAAAAACTCAATGACGGAAAATGCGGATCGCAGAGGCTGGGGCGCACTGGTATTTCAGTGACTTCCACGTATGGAGATTTGCAGATGTGAATTGCAGTGAGCCATTCCACAACTGGAGGGGCAACCTCCGTGATGCCCTCCTTGGAACAGGGGATCACGCCGGAAACCGGGCAGGACGTTCGCCCAAGGTCGAGGTCTTTGAGAGCCGACCCCTCCAGAATAGGGCATGTTCCTGTCACTGGCCGCGACATCGGCCTCAAGCGGCGTTCCTGCGTGGCAGGACAAGCATGCTGCCGCAATCCAAAATGAAATCGCCTGACTGGGGTCGTTTTGACGAATCCTCGCCGTCGAATTCAGCCCCTTGGCCGCTTGGGTTACTTTTACGGAAGCAATTTGGGCCAGGGGCAGGCCAAGGCGCGCTGAATGCGCAGGACGGTCGTGATCAGGATGTTGATGTTGCCGGCTTCGATTTTTTGAACCGTGCGGAGATTCAAGTCGGCCAGTTCCGCGAGGCGCTCCTGGGTGATTGCCCGGGCGGTTCGCTCACGGCGAATATTACCTCCCAACCGGCGGAGATCGTTCTTTTGATGGATGGATAAAGGCACGCCCCATTAGGGCGTATTTTGCCCTTGACGAGTACGGCCTGTTGGGGCGTAATCCGTTCATCATGCGAACCGGTGTTGCGGGAACTCGTAAGGGGAGATCGGCCATGGCGAAGAAGTCGGCGAAGGGGTTTAAGGATTTCTGGAAGTGGTTGTGCGGTGGCCCTCGACGGATCAACAACCTGGGTTGCCGGGGGCATTCGTTTGATATCCATGCCCAAGGAAACAAAGGGACTTGTGCGCCGAAAAGCACGAAGCCAATTCATGGATTTTCAAAGGATCAGGCCTTGCGGGTCTGGGACCGCTATCATGGGGCTCGGGCTGCTTCATGTTTATGCGCAGGTGATACCTATCTACGGGCGGGGACGTATGCCAAGCCAAACAAGAAACCCAGTCTGAACAGTTGGCCCGAATGTCCAAACAAGACCTGCGCGCCATGGATCGCCGCGGCCATCGCGGAATTCTTGGGCGAACACCCATGTGGTGCACATAAACAAAACCAATTTCGCCAGGCAAATGCTTCGTGTGCCGGGCGGAACGGGAAAATAGCGAAGCAGGAGAGGAACAGATGAAGAAGACATATCGGAAACCGGCAGTTGTTGCCAAGAATCGGGCAATGGGAAGTTTTGCAGCGGGATGTCCTCCCAAAAACACTGGCAGTATGTGCAAGCCGTGTGAGCGTACTCAGTAATTAATGAGTTGGCCAGTCCTGGCGTGCGTCAGGACTGGCCTAATTCAAGATGTTTGCTAAACCGCTTGTTAAAATCGCTATCGCCTATGCATGGGGGCGTCGCGACCAGCCAGATCCCGGAGTGTTGCGAGACAAGCGGTGGAAGGCATTGCGGACATTTGCCGTGAAAGCCCATGAGGAGGCACTTCGGCGGTACGAAAGACGAATGCGTCAGATGAAACTGTCTTCGCCCATGTACTTGGAGGATGAAGATGCGCTTGGCACTGTCGGAAAACGGCGACAGCGATTGTCGGGCAAAAATGGCGTGGCGATAACCAAGGTATATGCACCGGTTACAAGAAGGCTCCGTGCTGGAGCCGGACGATTCATTTGGGAAGACATTCTCCAGAGAATCAATGAAGCCGATATTCTGATTTTCGATTTAACGCCTCGAAAGGGTGAAGAAACGACGGCGAGCAATGTTGTGCTTGAACTCGGCGCGGCACTGGCCGTCTCGCCGTCCAAGCCGGTGTTCCCGGTTATTGATAACGCAGCGCGCTTCAAGCAACTCGTGCCAAGCGATCTTTGCGGGCTGATTGTAGGCGTTATTCCCGATAACGGAAGCGCGCAGGACCGAGCGCTCTATTCCGCAATCGTGGAACGGATAGCGGATTGTGTCGAACGCAAACTCATTCGAGGGTTTTGCAGGCCATGAGCCAGTTGGTGCGATTGTGCGCCGACACCTTTGTGCGGCGTTATGGGGAGTGTGGCTATGTCACAAGCCAGCTCTTCAAGCGAGACCGGCTGTACAACGAAACCGGTGCTGATTTTCTTGCTGCCCTGACACGGCAGGCCCAGAGCCGGGATGACCTTGTTGCCAAGCTCTCAGCGCTTTATGCGGATGCGCCGCTGCAGGAATTGACGGCTGATTTCGACGAATTCATTGCGGATTTGCAGGCCGATGGGTTTGTGGTCACAGGAGCGTCGGCGTCAGAGTTGGATAAACGAGAGCCGCGATTCCGATACGCCGATGCCACCCGGATCATCGAGGAAAAGAAGACGGCCAGGCCGGTTCTGAATGCGGACTCGGCGACGGAACTGAGCGACACCCAAACCGTCCTTTCGCGGCTTTCCAAGGATACGCCGCTGCTTTTCAATTTGCAGGTGGAACTCACTTCGGTGTGCAACGAACGCTGCCGGCACTGCTACCTGCCGCCGAGCCGGCACCAAAAACACGCCGAAAC
>JAKJDA010000368.1 GCA_022706165.1 Candidatus Hydrogenedentota bacterium
GAGGGCCTGCGACGTGATGACGCGCACGCCGAAGACCATTGGGCCGGGCATGGGCGCGGTCGAGGCGTTGCGGCTGATGGAGGACAACGCGATCATGGTGCTGCCGGTTGTCGACGAAGCCGGCAAGCCCGTGGGCGCGATTCATATGCACGATTTGGTGAAGGCCGGGTTGGCCTTATGGAAACCGGTGGACGCATGACGCACGCTTTTTGCACAACGGCGGATTTCCTGTTCATCGCAGGGCCGTGCGTGATCGAGAGCGAGGAGCTCACGCTTCGGATCGCGCAGCGGTTGAAGGAGATCATGTCGGCGCACATGCCGATGGACTTCGTCTTCAAAGCGAGCTTCGACAAAGCCAATCGCACGTCGGCGACCTCTTATCGCGGACCGGGACTTCAGGAGGGGCTGCGGATTCTCGCGAAGGTGCGCGAGGAAGTCGGCGTGCGCGTGTTGACCGATGTGCACGACGTGGACCAAGTGTTCGAGGCGGCGGATGTGGTGGACGTGCTTCAGATTCCCGCGTTCTTGTGTCGTCAGACCGATCTGGTTGTTGCGGCGGCGAGCACGTTAAAGCCGTTGAATATCAAGAAGGCGCAGTTCATGGCGCCCGAGGACATGCAGTATATTGCCGAAAAGGCGCGCGTCACGGGAAATAACCAGATCGCGTTTACGGAGCGGGGATCGTGTTTCGGCTACCATAACCTGGTCGTCGACTTTCGTTCGTTTTCGACGATGCGGGCGCTGGGCTATCCGGTGATATTCGATGCGACGCACAGCGTGCAGATACCCTCGCAAGGGGGCAAGTCTTCGGGACGGCGCGAATTCGTGCGACCGTTGGCGCGCGCGGCGGCGGCGTACGGTATCGATGGTCTGTTTTGCGAGGTGCATCCAGAGCCGGAAAAGGCATTGTCGGACGGTCCGAACATGCTGCCGCTGGATGAGGTGGACGCCATGTTGCGCGAAGTGATGGCGGTTCGCAGTGTCTTGGGGTTTGGAGAACAGTGACAGTTTATCCGAAGAGAGAAGGACGTATTGCATGATGAACGGATTGGCCCATGGGGTAATCGCCCCGGTATTCACGGTGTTTCACGACGACGGCGCGCTTGACGACAAGGGGCAATGTCATTTGCTCGACGCGCTGATGGAGACCAAGAGCATCACGGCGTACTTTCTTCGATCCGGACTGGGTCAGATGTACACGTTCAGCTATGAGGATGTTGTGCAGATCACCAAAAACGCCTGCGCACATTTGGCCGGCAAAGCGCCGGTTTACATCGGGGCGGCGGGCATTTGGAACCGCAATTGGGATCGACGCCCCGATCCCGAGGTCTATACGCGGCAGGCCGTCGCATTCAGCAAACTCGCCGAAGACGAAGGGGCGTCGGCTGTGGTGCACACAATGCCCGAAGCCATTCTGCCGCGCGAAGGCCAGACCCCCGGGGATGTCTCGCTCGAGTATTTCGAACGCATCAGCAACGCCACGAAACTGCCTATTTATCTCTACCAGCCGCCCGGCACGGAACAGCGTTTCCGCGTAACGCCCGACTTGGTGCGTCGTTTGGCGGACGTTCCCCGCGTAAAAGGATTGAAACTCTCGACCACCGATGCGGAATACTTCTTCAACGTGACGTGGGCCATCCAGGACAAGGAGTTTGTTTCGATTTCCGGGGCGGAGACGGTTTTTTATCCGGCGCTTTGCTGCGGAGCAAAGGCGGTTATTGGCCAAGGTTCATGCGTATCTCCGAGAATATTGAAGACGCTCCAGGAGCGATTCGACCGGGGCGATTATGCGGGATCCATGGAAGCGCAGCGATCGTCGAATCTGCTCATCGAAAAGGCCACGAACGGGGTCGAGTTCTTCAAACGGTATCTCAACGAGAAGGGTTACCCGATGAGTTCGTATACGCGGCCTGTGACGGACAATCCCTATTGGAAGAGCGCTGCCCCATTGACGGACGACCAATACAACGAATACAAGCCCATCCTCGAAGCGGAGTTGGCGAAATACGCCAACTAAAGCGTGTGGATCTCCTCTTCCCGGCGCTGGTTGGCGACCATGACACCATCAACAAGGAGCAGCGGTGCGGATGAATAAGGGAATGGGCAGTGCCATCGAGCACGGCGTCTGCTTGCTGCTGATCATTGGCGGCGCCGCCCTTATCCTGCATCCCGCGATCGTGAGCGGCGGACTTCCGATCGCCACCGACCAGATTCTTTTTCAAGCGCCTTGGGAAGAGGCGTGTCCCGAGGGGATCGCCGTTTCGGCCGATCCCTTGGCGCGGGAACAAGCGGCGCGCTTTTACCCGTGGTATGCATTTATCTCCGATTCTTCTTCGCGTGATGATTCTCTCCTTTGGAATCCGTTGGAGAATGGCGGATTTCCATTTTTGGCCGTGTGGCGCACGCGTGTGTTTTCGCCGTTTACGGCCCCTTTCTATTTTTTCCCCGTACAGCGCGCTCTTCAACTGTCGGTGTTTTTGAAGTTTCTTGTGACGGGGCTTTGCGCGTTCTACGTGGCCCGGAGGCTCGGCTACAGGCCGCCGTTCGCTCTGGGGGCCGCGCTCGCTTTTCAGGCATGCGGCCATATGATGCTATGGACGGGGTGGCCGATTTCCGATGTCGTGCCGTGGGTTCCGCTGTTGGTCCTTTTTGTGGAACACCTTGCGCTGCGCCGGGTTCGCTATTGGCCTTTCGGGGCGACGGTGGCGGCGTTGATGTTGCTTGGGGGCGACCCGGAGACGGTGGCGGGGGCGTTCTTCTTTGTTGCGGTGTATTTTTGCGTGCGGTGTTTCGCGGAACGAAGCGGTTTTCGCGCGGCTTTCGTGGGGATGTTGACGCTTGCGGCGAGTATGGGCGTCGCCCTATGTCTTACGGCGGTCCAGGTGCTTCCTTATGCCGAGTTTGTATCGTTGGCTGCGACGCGCGGCGTTTCCGATCCGGGTTCTGGATTGCGAGTGGGCCATCTCGTCCTGTCATTTTTGCCGCATTTTTTGGGCCAGCCGCCATCCGTGACGCTTGAGGGGGGGGTGCCGCGCGATTTCCGGGTCGTAGGATTGCTCCACGTCGGGCTTGTACAGATCTTGCTGCTTCCTCTGTGGTTCGCGCTGCGGCGGCATGTAGACCCGTTGCAACGTCAGCGAGTCGAGTCGTTGTTGGCGGCCGCTGGCGTGTGTTTTTTCGTTGCGCTATTCGCGGGAAACGGGTTGGCGCGCATCCCCTATTTGAACCTGTTGGGCCCGGAACATCTGCTCGCGGCGAACGCTTTTGCACTGGCGTTGCTGGCTTTCTCGGCGGCGGAAGAGTGGCTTGAACTCGATCC
>JAKJDA010000369.1 GCA_022706165.1 Candidatus Hydrogenedentota bacterium
TTGCTGTTGTATCTCTACCGTGCCGACATGGCCTGCGCAACGGCACGGATGTGGTCCGGCGAGGACCCGCAGCATCCGCCAATGAACTTTGCGCCGGCGCCGAGAAGGTCGTTGACGACCGCGCGGTAGACTTCCGGTTTCGCGCGGTAGACCGTGCGACCCGAGTCGTCAAGTTCAGGCCTGCCGGCGTTTCCCTTCACCCACACGGGGATGCCCGTTCCGCACACAGCAAATTCCTGCGCGATGTTGACGAAGGTTTCGATGCCCGCGCCGCAATTCGCGCCGACAAAACTCGCGCCGTATTGTTTTGCAAGGTCGCACACCTGCGGGATGGACGCGCCCATCATCGTGAAGTCGTTGTTCGCGCCGCTATCGAACGTGAACGACAACCCCACCGGCAGGTCCACGGCGCGCAACACGCCTTTGATCGCCGCTTCGGCCTCGACAAGATCGCTCTGCGTTTCAATGACGATGGCATCCGCGCCGCCTTCGGCAAAGGCCTTTGCCTGTTCCGCCGCAGCTTCTTCGACCTCGACGGGATCGATTTCGCCCATCATCACGATCTTGCCGCACGGACCGATCGACGCGAATACGTATGCCTTGCCCGACGCGGCCTTTTTCGATATCGCCGCGCCTTCCCGCGACAACTCCTCCGCGCGATCGGCCATGTTATGCTTGGCAAGCACGATGCGGTTGCTGTTGAAGGTGTTCGTCAGAATCACCTGCGATCCGGCGTCGACATAGCCCTTCGCCACAGAGAAAACTTTGTCCGGCTGTTCGACGTTCCACACGTCGCACATCTGCCCCGGCTGCGCGCCGAGTTTCTGCATCTCAGTGCCCCATGCGCCATCGGTGCACAACGGCGGCAGGTCGTTGAAATTGGCTTTGGTCAGCTTCACGTTCGCGTCGAAACCCATGTCCGCTCCCTCCGTAACAGGCCGATAAGGCCCGAATCTGTTTAGAACCCGTACTTCAGTTTCAGCGCTGCGCTCGTCTCGCCCAGCAACGCAAAGACGCGTTCGGCGTCCTGCACTTCGAGCGAACCCGTTCCGCACGACGGCGTAATCAGCGCTTGTTCCGCAATGATGCCCTTGTCGATACCGGCCTTCTGCGACAGGTTGTCCGCCATGCGCTCGAATCGCACGACGAGACTCTCGACGGACTCTTCGCGTATCTTCGGACTCGTCGGCGCCACGCCCCATGCGAGCGCGTTTTTGTTTTCCACGAGATGCCTCTTGATGTGCTCGGGATACAGCGCGATGGTCTCGCCGAAATCGAAGGCATCGAAGTTGACGATATCGACGCCCGCGTCGACCAACAGCGACCATTCCGTGTTGCCGCAACAATGCACGCCCGCCAACGCGCCTTCGGCATGAACGGCCTCGACGACCTCGCCCAAGCGGGCAATCACATCATCCCGCTGCACCGACACGTACGTCGAACTGCCGAACGCGGACAAAATAGGCTCGTCGATAAAACAAATCACGTTTTCCGCGAACGGCTTGAACTTCTGAATCTGCCACCGGCATTTCATCGCCAAGCCCTTCACGATGACGTCGATGAATTCCTCGTTGTAGTAGATGGCGCGCTTGTTCTCGTCGACAATGGTCAACGCGAACGACAGCGGACCGGTGGTCTGGCATTTCACAAACGGACGCGTGCCGCCAAGTGTCTTTAGACGGCCTTCAAGCGCGGGAATCCCCGCCGAAAACGCGGGGCTGATCGCCGCGACGGAATAGTCGCCGCTCTCTTCCGCCGCCATGTAGCCTTCATAAAACGTCGCAAGGTCTTCAGAATAATCGCCGCTGGTGTCGAAGTACATGCGCGACTTGGCCTCATCGATCACGACGCGCGGCAAACCTTCGGAATACTGCACTTCCATCTGTTCGCGCAGTCCCAGCTTCGGCAACTGCGGCCAGATGGGCGCGTCCGGTATCGACCCCAAAATCACATCGAGCGCCTTTTCCGCATCCGGATGCGGCAGAGACCCAATCGCCGTTGCCACGCATTTCGGTTTCACGTCCATTTCGCTATCTCCTTACACTTAAGATTCACCACAGGGACACAGAGATCACGGAGGAAGCACAGAAAAGCAAGAAACCATGGCCCGCTTTGCATCTGCGCCTTCGTGCCGAAAGTCCCTATTCTTCGATTCGCGCCTCCACCCCATCCCACAACCGGACAAACCGCTCCCGCAATTCATCGTCCAGAACATCGAACAAGACCACGCCGTCTCGATCCGCCTGGCGTATCGTCTCGCTATACGGCACGCCCCCCAGATACTCCCCATTCGGGAACGCATCGCGCAGAAACGCTTCATCTTGATCGCTGGCGATTTTGCTTCCAATGATCGCGACCCGCTTGACGCCAATCTCCGCGGCCATGCGCTGAACGCCCGCCGCGGTTTCGATGGCGCGCGCGCCAGGTTCGACCACGACCGCCATGACATCCACGCCCTGCGCCGTCGCGCGGCCCAAATGCTCCAGCCCCGCCTCAAAGTCGATGATGACGCAATCGTCTTTGTACAGCACGACGTCCACGAGCAGCGCCCGCAACATCGTGCTCTCCGGACAGGCGCATCCCGAACCGCCGCGTTCCACGGCCCCCAAGACCAAAAGATGAATGCCCCGAAACTCGGACGATTCCTTCTCGGCAATGTCGGACACATCGGGATTCAGCTTGAACACCTGACCGTATTGCTTGACCTTGGCCCCGGTGCGTTCCTCGACAAGCGCGCGATGTTCGGAAAGCGGCACAAGGCACCGTCGATCCTCGCGTGACATCCCCAATGCCGCCGCGAGATTGGCGTCGGGATCCGCATCAACGGCAAGAACGCGCCGCCCCTCCTGTGAGGCCAAATGCGCAAAAACCGCCGCAACCGTCGACTTGCCGACGCCGCCTTTACCGTACACCGTGATGACTAGCGGCTCGTGTGGCGCCGACTGGTTACCTCGTGTGTCATTCATCTCGCGCCCTTTGCACCCGGTGTTCCCACGAACAGTTCGAAAGCCCTCACACGCTTCGGTGCCGCTTCCGTCCGCAGCAACGCCTCGGCGACCCGTTCCGTGACGGTTTCGACGCCGCGGCTGCCAAGGAATGGCCGTTCGGTGAGAGGATGTTCGACGTAGTTGGGGTAGCCGAACGGGACGTGGGTCCAAGCCGCCGGCAGAGGCACGTGGGAGCCGGCGATGCAGACGACCGGGCTGTCGCCCGCCTCGTCGGGGTCGGGCTCCGCGTCCTCGATCACGGTCAGGCCGAGGTCTGCGAGGAGCCCAGGCATCGCGGCGCTCAGGTGCCTGTCGGACAGCAGGATC
>JAKJDA010000036.1 GCA_022706165.1 Candidatus Hydrogenedentota bacterium
TGAGCAGGCCAATCTCGACGTTGTCAGGACCTTGTGCGCCACGCTGGATGCCTTGAAACCCCGCAGCGACGGCGCTTCCTATGCCTCGCTGATCACCTTTGTCAAGGACCGGCCCGGCCACGACCGCCGTTATTCAATCGACGCGAGCAAATTGCACGCGTTGGGCTGGGCGCCTGCCATGGACTGGGACCAGGGCGTCGAGTGCACGGTGCGGTGGTACCAAGAAAACGAATGGTGGTGGCGCAAAATCAAAACCGGCGAGTTTCTCGCATATTACCGGCGGCAATATGCCGACCGATGAGGAATTCGTGAAAGGGCCGCGCCCTCCGGAAGACGAGGCCGCAGCGGCCATCCACGACAGCGAGCTCATGCTTGAAGCGCTGCTGGATTGCTTCAAGGATCGCGTCCATATCAAGGACATTCATTCCCGATTCATCCGCGTCAACAAGGTTCTCGCGGATAATCTTTCGCTGGCCGATCCCGCCCAAGCGATCGGAAAGACAGACGCCGACTTTTTCACCCAGGAAGAGGCTGCGCATTTCCGGGAGATCGAGCAACAGGTGATGCAAACGGGCGTTCCGCTGCGAGACATGGAAATCGTCGCGTTGCATCCCGTCACCAAAGCCACGACCTATCTCTTGTCGTCGAAGGCGCCCGTGCGAGACCGCGCCGGACGCATCGTCGGAATCGCGGGCATCACCCAGGACGTGACCGAAACGAAGACGGCCAAAGAGGCCCGCCGAAAAAGCGAAGAAAAATTCGAGACGGTGTTTCAAACGAGTCCGCAGGCGATCGTGATCACGCGTCTTTCGGACGGGACAATCGTGGAAGCCAACGAAGCGGCCGAGCGCCTCACGGGGTTCCGCCGCGACGAGGGCATCCACCACACCACCGTCGAACTCGGCATCTTGCGGCCCGAAGACCGGGACGACTATTTGAATGCTCTTGTCGCCGACGGAACGGCGAAGCGCCGCGAGACGCCTTACTTCACCAAATCCGGCGCGCAACGCACGGCCCTTCTCTCCGGCGAGCGGATCGAAATCGATGGAGAGCCCTGCCTTCTGCATGTCATCGAAGATATCACGGAAATCAAGGAGGCCGCCCTTGCCCTGCGCGAGAGCGAGGCAAGGAACCGCGCGTTGCTTGCGGCCATGCCCGACTCCATCTTTTTGCTGAGCGAAGACGGGACGGTGATCGATTATTCGGGGCCCGCGGATGGATCCCGTTCCCTATATGCTTCAATCCTTTCGAAGCATATAGGGGCGCTTCTGCCAAGCTCTCTCGTGGGACAAGCGATGCGCGCCATCCGGCAGGCGCTGAACACGCGATCGGTCCAGTTGCTGGAGTTTCAGACGCCTGGGCCGACGGGGCCGCACGATTATGAGGCGCGGCTGGTCGTCTGCGGCGAGCGATCGGTCATGGCGCTGCTGCGCGACATCACGTTTTACCGCCGTCTTGAGAGACAAGTGCTGGAAGTGAGCGCGCGCGAGGAACAGCGTATCGGACACGACTTGCACGATGGGCTCGGACAAGAGTTGACCGGGATCGCCTTCCTCACGAAGGCGCTCGCCGACAGACTGCGCACGCTGTCGCTTCCCGAGTCCGAGGATGCCCAGCGCCTGGTCGATCATGTGAACAAAGCGATTGGCAGAGTGCGAGCGTTGGCGCGAGGACTTTCGCCAGCGGGCATGGAGGAGCGCGGCCTGATCGTCGCGTTGGAAGGTCTTGCGCGAGACACGTCCGTCGTTTTCAACATCCCTTGTGCGTTTCACTGCGATATCGATGGCTTTCCTGGAGAATCCGGCGTGCAAACCCAGCTTTTCCGCATCGCGCAGGAGGCGGTGCATAACGCCGTGCGACACAGCGGGGCCTCGAAGATCGAAATAACGTTGACGGAAGACAAGGAGGGCATGGCGTTGCGCATCCGCGACAACGGCGCCGGGTTCGACGAAAACCGCACCGCTTCCTCCGGCATGGGACTGCACATCATGCGCTACCGGGCCTCGATGGCAAACGGCACGCTCTCGGTTGCGTCGCAGCCCGGCAAAGGAACCGTCATCGCCTGCATTCTGCAGTAGCGCACAGGCCATCGACCTCGGGACAGCGGGGAGATTTCGGCGGCGTCAGGCCTCGTATCGTTTCAGTAGGCCGTCGTAGGCGTCGATGCGCCGATCGCGCAGAAACGGCCAAATGCGGCGAACCGATTCCGTCCGCCCAAGGTCGATGTCGGCAACAAGCGTCTCATTCTGGGTCGCGCCGGCGCCGGCCAACAATTCGCCCTGGGGTCCTGCGACAAAAGAGCTTCCCCAAAAATCCACCCCCGCCAGCACGCCGCTGGGATCGGGTTCGTGGCCGACGCGGTTCACGCTGAGCACGAAAAGACCGTTGACAACGGCATGAGCGCGCTGGGCGATGGTCCAGGCATCGCGTTGGCGCTCTTTTTCGGCGCGGTCGTCGCGGGGATCCCAGCCGATGGCAGTGGGATAGACGAGCAGTTCCGCGCCGCGCAAGGTCATCAAACGCGCCGCTTCGGGAAACCATTGGTCCCAGCACACCAGCACGCCGAGGCGCCCCACGGAAGTGGCAATCGGCGCAAATCCGATATCGCCGGGCGCGAAATAAAACTTCTCGTGAAAACCGGGGTCGTCGGGAATGTGCATCTTGCGGTACATGCCCGCGATGGAACCGTCGCGCTCGAAGACGACCGCGGTGTTGTGGTGCAGTCCCGGCGCGCGTTTCTCGAACAACGACGCCACCAACACAATGCCGAGTTCCGCCGCGACCGCCGACAACCATTCGGTCGCCGGACCGGGAACGGTCTCGGCGAGATCGAAACAGGCGACATCCTCGGTCTGGCAGAAATAGCGCGTTGTGTGCAGTTCCTGCAGCACGACAAGCTCCGCGCCTTTCCCGGCGGCTTCGCGCGCCATCGCGATGCTCGTCGCGAGATTCGTGTTTTTGTCCTCGCCGCAGGCATGCTGCAACAAGGCGGCGCGTATGATCCTGCTCATGGCAATACTCCCTGTGGAAACTGCATTGACGCGCAATGCACCGAGCCGAATTGCAACACCAACCCGATCCCGTCGATCGGAATGATCTCGCGATCGGGAAAACATGCTGTAACGACTTGCAAGGCGTCGGCGTCTTGCGGGCAATGGTATGTCGGCGTCAACACTGCACCGTTAATAATCAAGAAGTTTGCGTAGGTCGCGGGTAAGCGATCGCCCTCGTCGTTGTATACAGGACGCGGCATAGGCAGCGGGACCAAACGGTACGGATCGTCGCTCGCCGTGCGGAACGTGCGGAGCTGCGCCTCCATGGCACGAAGGCTATCGGCTTCTTCGCCCCGCGCATCGCCCGCCGAAACGTACGTCAGCGTGTGGGCGTCGCAAAACCGGACCAGCGTGTCCACGTGCGCGTCTGTATCGTCTCCTTCGAGCCAGCCATTTTCGATCCACAACACCCGGGAAGCGCCAAGGATCCGATGCAACTCCCGCTCGAGGTCCTCCCGCGCAAGATGCGGATTGCGGTTCGGCGATAGCAGACACCGGGAGGTTGTCAGCAGCGCGCCATGTCCGTCCGATTCGATCGATCCGCCTTCGAGGACAAGGCCCAAGGTCGTCATGGGAGTCGAGGAAAAGGCCCCAAGCCGCGCCAAGCGACGGCCTATTTGGTTGTCGTCGTATGCGGGATATTTCAAGCCCCATCCGTTGAACGCAAAATCGAGGAGTTCGGGCCGACCCTCGCGCAAAATTGCGATGGGCCCATGGTCGCGCGCCCAGATGTCGTTCGACGGAACGGGCAGGAACTGCACGTTACGCGCCAACGCCGCCGTGTTTTCCAAGAGAGCCTGGGTATGCGCAACGTCCGAACACGCGAGGACGACGCGCTCGCGTTGGCTGATCGCAACCGTCATGGCAATCAAAGCCGGTTCCACGCGCGGCAGCAGCCCCTTCCAATCGCCTTCGTCGTGCGGCCACGTGAGCAGCACGCCCGACTGCGGCTCCCATTCCGCGGGCAGCCGCACGTCCGCTAACGGCACGGAAGACATGCTGTGAGGATCATTATTCATGGACGGATGAATCGCCATTCTTCGCATCGCCCGCGATCGTGTGCGAGACGCACTGAGAGATCTGCGTCACGGCGGGCGATTCTTCCAGCGCCTTTGTCAAAACGACCCGATCAATGACTGCCGGCGTCGCGTTTGGGTTGCATAACGTCACCTCCAAGGAATTTCCGCTGCACGTTGCGCGCGCGTCTATCCCGTCGACGCATTCGCCCAAAACGCGAGGAACCCATTCCGGGCCCGAAACGTCCGCAATCGCCAGGGAAACGGATTGTCCCTGCTGCAGCGAAATAACAAGACGATCGCCGCACAGGAACGCCGGACAAGCGTTTTCGCTCATGAAATACGCCGGGATGTCAATGCGGTCCGGCTCGCTTCGGACGCCAACCTTGAGACTGCTCTGGCGAAACCACATGACGACGGTTTCGTTTTCTTCGCCCCATCCCCCCAAATGCACCGGGGCGTATAGACGACGGAGGGTATCGAGACCCTTCTGCTCGCGGGGAGGCATCGCATTCTCCCATGTGTCTCCCGGAAAAAGCGAGATGATATCGGGATTTCTGGCAAAGAGGTAGCGCGCATTCGCCAATTCATGTCCCAAAAAACCTTTCCCAAAATCTTCGGGAGGGTGACGCGGCAAATAATAATCGTTCAAGCCCAACATGTCGAGGCTCGGCAATTTCGACCAAAACGGCAGACATCCAGCGGCGACCACGGCAAGCAACGGCTGTTCGTCGGCAAAGGCCTTGTTGAGCAGAACGCCCAAGGCCTGGCCCTTCCACTCGAAACGCTCGCGGACCGCCCTCCGGTTCTCGGGATTGGCGAACTGAATGCACGAAAAAAGCCCGAACAGAATGGCGATCCCGATCAATCCTCCGCGAGCGCCTAACCGTCTGCCTTCCTGCCGCACATAATCGCGGAGAAATTCGCCCCCCTCCACCACGGCAAAGGAGAGTATCGTCAGCGGAGGAAGCATATGCCGCCACGCCGGAAAAATGTCCCCCCCCGGCGACGGCTACATAGACCAACCACGGCGCGAGCAAGGATCCCAGAAAAATGGCGCGTTGACGGTGCGGAGCGCCCAACGCCGCACCCATCCCCAGGTATGCAATGGCCAAAACAGAAAAAGGAGCGAGCGACCCCAGGCCGTTGATGACATACACAGCGCCATTCTGGAAATGGTGCCACGAGGGAGCCAACTTCACCAAAGCCGTGTTGGGCACGAACTCTCCGTAATATCCGATGCGGAAAGCCAACTGCCCGGAACAGAATAGAACCGGCAAGCAGGGCAACAGAAACAAAATGCGCCACGACCAACGGCGGCGAGACAGCGCCCGCGCCAAGCTAATTCCCGCCAAGGCGGCAACCGTGAAGAGGGGACCGTCCGGCCGCGTAAGACACATGCCGCCAAGGAAAGCGGAAGCCGCAAGGGCGGGCGCGGCGCGAGGATATTCCTCATCCAGCAACGGGAAACAGGATGCGATTGCCCACGCCAGACAAACGGCGTAGAGCGGCTGCTCCAGTCCGCCAATCGCCCAAACGGCGCTGGGGGCCGCCAAACAAAAGAAGAGCGCGCCCGCGGAAATCGACGACCAAGACGCGCCTTTGCGTTCCGCGCGAAGATAGGCCAGCGGCAAGGCGAAGACCGCGACCGACATGAACAAAAGGCCCGCCAATCGCGACGCGCCCACCAATCCCACGTGAAGTCCCTTGGATATTCCGGCGACCGTCAACACCCACAACAGATTTGAGTACCCCTCAACGCGTTCGCCGTCGTTCCACGTCAGCCCCTTGCCCTCCAGAAAACGCTCCGCGTATCGCAACGAAATGAGGGCATCGTCCGAGATAAAGGGATAGTAATGCAACGCATGCGCGAACAACAGACAAGAAGCCGTCAACACGAACAGCGCAAGGAATGCGAATTCCTTTTTCCGGGCTGGAAGATGTTCCATAACGCTTACGGCGCTTTCTCCGCGAACGGCCCCGCGTGTATCACGGCTTCCCTTTCATTGGGCTTTGCCTCAATCCGATCCCTGGCGCAGCGCGCGCCCTACTTGCGCCTCTTGATTTCCGGAGCCTCCCGGATGCAAGCGCCAAGGACGCGAAAGGCTTGGCCGAACATGGCCGAGACGTTTCGATGGAACCCGGCGGCGCCCGTCGCGGGAACCTGGAAGCCGTCGGGCGTTTCGGGGACGTGGCCCCAGTGCTGAAAAAGCCGACCCCATTCGCTTTCGAGACAGGCTTTCATCTGGCGTTCGCTGTTGCGCTGGTACCAGTAAAAATCGTGGTAGAGCACGCTGGCGATATAGGCCCACGGAGCCATCCAGGTCTTGAGCGACCACTCGATCGGCTTTTTGAGGGGCCCCCAATAGATTTTGTGTTGCATCTGGCTCGCGAAGGTCATTTTCTTGAACGGCCCGACGAAATGCCAGTTCTCGTTCGCGGCATCCACGTCGCCGACGACCTCGATGTCGCGCACGTCGCCGCAGCCGAGGCCGAGGTCGTGCGCCAGACGGATAAACTTGCAGTCGCGAAGCGGATCGAACCCCATCAACTTCGCCGCGACGGCATCGATGGCCACTTGGTCGGACGACGCAAGCAGCACGTTCTTGACGTGCGGCAGCATGCACCGCGGGCCGGGACCGTCACCCGCAAATGTGCCGTCCATCACCGCAAACACGCCGCGATGAATCTTCTTCTGAATCATGAGCAAATCGACAAGCGTCTCGTGAATGACCGGATGCGTCCAGTGGCGATGCTCATTCAGCAGCCCCCCGAACGCGTTCTTCATCGCGCCGGTGGTCGTAGTGAAAACATGGGTCTTGACGGTCGGCAGGTGGATGATGTTTTCCCCGATGAATCGCTTGGGAATGGAAAAACCCTTGGGGTACACCTCGTTGAGACACAGAAACTTCTTGGCGAGATCGCCCACGGCGTCGCGAATATTGATCCATTCCTCGCCCTCGTACAAATGCACGTTGCGCAGGCCATAGGCGTTGACGACATCAATCTGCTTGTTTTCGCGCTCGCCCAGGTGCGAATCGATCACCACGGTGCGGTTATGGCAAGCGTGGATAAGGTCCCCCGAATACCCGTCGCGCAACAGCGCGCCGATCACGCCGTCCAACTGCCACGGCGTCGTCGAACTGGCCGGAAAAAAGAAATGCCACGAGATATTGACCTTGAGCGCCGTGTCGGCGTCCTTGGCGATGACGTCCTGATACCCGGCGAGATTCAGCAATTCATGATAATCGGACCGGACGCGCTCGGGACTCGTCCGCAACACGGCGACCTTCGATCGGGACATGCACTAGCTCCTTGTTCACTTCAAGAATTCAATATAGGGCCCGAGATAGGGCTTGCCATAAATGACACCCAAACAGATGAGGCCCCAAATCGCGATGTTCGCCAAAAAGGGCTTATCCATCACCACCGCGCGGCTAGGGCTGCCGCCTTCGTTCAGGTGGTACGAAAGATAGAGATAGCGAAACAGCCCATACATGACCGACGGCACGCTCAAGATCAACATGCGCGTGTTGAACACGTGAACCGTGCGAGCATCGACGGTGTACAAAATGTAGCAGACCAAGGTGGTGCTCGTGACGATGGCGATCATCTGATCCAAAAACGCCGGACTGTAGTGTTCCAGCACCCGCCGGTGGGTGACGGCTCCGTCGGCCAAGGAGATCAATTCGGAACGTCGTTTGACGAACCCCAGGAACAGGGAGATGTTCAACGTGCACAACAGCAGCCAATAAGAAGGCTCGGTGAAGGTCGCGAAGGCTCCGGCCAAAATGCGCAACAAAAACCCAACAGCGATGAACATCACGTCCATGATAACCCAATGCTTGATGTTCCGCGAGTACAAGACGTTGGCGACGATATAGCCCGCAATCACCAGGGCCGCCAAGAGGTTGGTGAAAAAAAACGCAACGCCTATCGAGCCGGCAATCAGAACCGCCATCCAAGCAACGGCGAGTTTCGGCTCGACGCGCCCCGCAGGAAGAGGACGCCTGCGTTTTTGGGGATGATTCCGATCCCGTTCGAGATCGAACAAGTCGTTAACAATATAGACGGCGCTCGAGGCGAGACAAAACGCGACAAAAGCCGCCGACGCTTGCCCAAACCTTTCGGGGACGAACAGTTCCTTGCCAAAAACAGGCGCGGCAAATACGAAGGCGTTCTTCGTCCACTGATGCCACCGCATCAACTGGAAGAGCAAGCGAATCTGTCTGAGAAACATGCGTACGTCCACTGCTTGCCCCATCTTGGCGTCTAGATCGGCGCGGCTCCGTCTGCTGTCCATTTGCCCTATCGAGGGGCATATGGTACACCATCGTAAGGGGAAAGGGAAACTGGATATGGCAGACAGCCTTGATACGGAATCTCCGCGAGCGACAATGCGTTCCGCGTTGGCGGCTGTGGTTCCATGCTATAACGCCGGCGGCCGGGTGCGGCCCGTGCTGGAACGACTTGCCGCCTTTCTCGACCACGTCATTGTCGTGGACGACGGAGGCACGGACGGCCTTCCGGCGCGCCTGGAAGGGCTCCAGCTACAGGTGGCGACGTTCGCGCAGAACCGAGGCAAAGGCCATGCCCTGCTCGAGGGCTTCCGGTTAGCGCGGGCAATTCCTGGCGTAGAGGCAGTGGCAACGCTTGACAGCGACGGCCAACACGATCCGCGCGAACTGCCGTCGCTGTACGAAATGTTTCTTCGCGAACGAGCCGACCTACTCATCGGATCGCGGACGTTCGACGAACGGCACGTTCCGCTGCGTAGCCGCCTCGGCAACAAATTCACGATCGCCATGACCGGCCTGATCATCGGGCGCCGCCTGCCCGACACCCAGTCTGGCTACCGCATCCACTCGATCCGGCTCGTTGACCGCATTCTCGACGATGTAACGCCGGGACGATACGAGACGGAAATGGAGATTCTCGTGCTGGCGGTGAAACAGGGATTCGCCACGATCGCGGCGCCTATTCAGACAATTTACGAACCGGGCAATACGAGTTCGCATTTCGACGCGTTGCGGGATTCAGCCCGCATCTGCAAAACGCTTTTGCGCGCTTCGATGCGGTTTCAGCGCCCCTCAACGTAGCCCCCGAAACCGCTGTCCCTGTCGGGCGGCGATCGTTTCCACCCAGAAAAGAGGGCCGCTACGGGGCCGCGCCGGGATCGACCGTGGGAATGAAATCGACGCAGAGAATATACTTGCATCTGTCCGCCGCGCGGAAAGTCGTCGAGATGGTGCGGCACAACACGCCCGACACGACCGAAATATACGGCTCCGTGACGTAACGCGCCAAACCGGTCTTCAACAAAAACACATAATCCTTGTACGAATGGTCCACGCCGCGGTCAGCCGCCTCGAAAATGAAACAACGCGGATCGCGACGGTCACGAGGACTCATAACGGTGCGGGTCACCTGAATGCCGTTTTCGTCCAAGGCGTAAATGCTGTCGATCTGCTTGTGTTGCGACACAATATCGTTGAGGTAGACGTCGAAATCCGACCCGGCGGCGTTGGCGAGAACGCACAAAATGCCGTTGACAATCGCGTCGTAATGCTGGGCCTCGGCCTGCTTCTGGCCAATCTTCTTCACCAGGTATTCCCGGAACGTTCCGCCCAAATGGATGGTTTGCTCCTTGGCCAACTGGATGGCGTTGTCGTTGATGGATGTCGGATGCCCCAGGAAAAATCCCTGAAGAATGTCGGCATTGATATCGAGACAGAAAAGGGCCTCCTGCTCGGTTTCCACGCCTTCCCCGACCGCCAACGCGCCGATCTGATGGGCGAGGTTGACAAGGGAACGGAACACCTCCTGCTTGTGATAGAGCCGGTCTATCTCCGCCACGAGCGACCGGTCTATCTTGAGCAAATCAGGCTTGAGCACCGCAACGCGCTCGAGATTGGAATGACCGGAACCAATATCGTCAAGGGCGATCAGAAATCCGCTTCGCCGGCAAACCTCCACGAATTGGATCAAGGCGTTCATGTCATGAACCGACGATTCGCGAATTTCCAAAACGATATTGGCGGGATTGAGGTCGAAACGATTCACTTCCGTCACCAGCCTGGCGGCCCCGGCGATCCCGTCGTCGATAATCTGGGTATCGAAATTCACGAACAGCGTGGAGTCAAGATGCCCTTGGAAATGACGGGCATAGGTTTCAAGGGCCCGGGCGCGGCAGTGTTCATCCCACTCGGCCGACTGGCCCTTGCGAGCCGCATAATCGAACAATTGCATTGGGGGCACGGGATCGCCCGTGACCGGATGATACGGACGCAACAAGGCCTCAAAACCGACGATCCGCCCCTGCTTGGCAGAACAAATGGGCTGGTAGTGCGTTTCCAGCAAATCCTGCTGGATAATGGCCTCGATTACGTCATCGTCCAGAGGCTTATACGGCATAATATCCCCGCTCCGCGCTTATACGACCCTTCGCAACGCCCCCTACACTCCTGCTGACGAAGTAGAGTTTAGCACTAGTGCCCACCCGATTTCATATCGAAAAGAAAGGAAGAGAACGGGCGACGCCGCGCAAAAGCGCAAAAGGCGATTTGCAGGACGATGCGATCTTCACCTACTCTGATAGCCTATGCAGAAACACGAGGAATGCGAAGTGCATGAAACGCCATCCCGACCGACGCAAACGCCGCCGCGCGACACGTCATGGCGAATGTTTGACACAATCGCCGGCCGGTACGACGCGCTGAATCGTCTGCTGTCATTTCGGCGCGACGTGGCGTGGCGGCGCATGCTGGCAAACCTGTTGCCGCCCGGCGATCATTTGCGCACGCTCGATCTCGCCACCGGCACCGCGGACGTCTTGCTGGCCCTGAAACGCTTCAATCCGCGCGTCGCGTCCGGCGTGGGCGTCGATATGTCGCGCAACATGCTCCGCCATGCCAAGGAC
The DNA here is from genome assembly GCA_022706165.1 of Candidatus Hydrogenedentota bacterium. Classification (GTDB taxonomy): domain Bacteria; phylum Hydrogenedentota; class Hydrogenedentia; order Hydrogenedentales; family SLHB01; genus JAKJDA01. The sequence continues at coordinate 10,989 of JAKJDA010000036.1, forward strand.
AAGATCGCCGCACGGGGCTTGTCCGACGCGTTACGCCTTGTTCGCAGCAACGGCGTATGCATGGGCCTCGCAGACGCCTCGTTCGACGCGGTCACTATCTCCTTCGGCATCCGCAACATGCCGGACGCGCTCGCGACGCTCCACGAGATTCGCCGTGTGCTGCGGCCCGGCGGACGCGCCTTGATCCTCGAATTCGCGTTGCCAAAGAGCAACGTCATGCGCGCACTGCACCTGTTCTACCTGCGCCACGCTCTCCCGCATATCGGGGGGCTGGTTTCGGGCAATTTCGCTGCGTACCGATATCTCAACACGACCATCGAAACCTTTCCGTACGGCGAAGAATTCTGCGCGCTCATGCGCGAGGCGGGCTTCCGCAGCGTTGTCGCGCACACGCTGACGTTCGGCGCGGCGAATCTCTACCAGGGGGACGCATGACCGGTCACCCAGAGATGCGCCCGTCACCGGAAGCCTATGCACAGGCCCTTCTCGCCCCCGAGCAGGTAAGGCCCGTATTGGCGGCTCTCATCGAGCAAACGTTGGATGGCCTTGAAGCGCGTGGCACAGCGCACGCATGGCGCATCGAGGCTCCGGTGCAACCGATCGATCCCGTGGAATGGCTCGCCGCGCAGGAGGCGCCGGTCAAGGTCTACTGGGCCGATCGCGCCGGACGTTTTCGCGTCGCAGGCGTGCATGCCGCGGATCGCATGGCGTGCGCCCATGCCGACGAGACCGCAGATATCTTCCGCCGCATCGCAACACGCGTCGCCTCCGGTCACCCCAATCTGCGATATTTCGGCGGCCTTCGCTTCTCCGATCAGGGGCAACGCGACGCCACGTGGGAACCATTCGGCTATGCGTCATTCGTGCTGCCGCGATTCGAGTTGTTGACCCACGGCGACCAGTCCTATCTTGCCTGCAATCTTTTCATCGATCGCGACACATCGCCCGAAACCCTCCTCGACGAGACCCTGGCCGCGCTCGATGCATTGTCGTTCTCGCCCGCGCCATGGCCCGCATCGAACATTCGCATTCTCGCGCGCGGCGATGCGCCGGATTCCTCGCTCTGGAACGAAGCCGTTGCGCACACGCTTCGGCGCATCCGCAAAAACGACGCGGCCAAAGTCGTATTGGCGCGCGCGACGCGCTTCTCCTTCGATGCCCCGCCGCACCCCTTGGCGTTCATGGCGCGGCTTACGGCGCTGCCGTCGCGCGCATACCGCTTCCTCTATCAGCCCCAGCCGGGCGTTGCGTTTCTGGGCGCTTCCCCGGAACGGCTGTATTCGCGACACATGCGGCATATCGAGAGCGAAGCGGTCGCGGGAACGCGTCCTCGCGGCGCCACGCCAGAAACCGACGGCGCATTGGGCGAAGCGCTGCGCGCCAGCGACAAGGAACAGCGCGAGCATGCCTTCGTCGCAAAAGCCGTCCATGCCGCGCTGCAATCGTTATGTTCGGCGGTGCATTCCGATGCCGCGCCGACAGTGCTGCATCTGCCCAATTGCCAGCACCTGTATCGCCGGTTCGAAGGTTTCCTCGACACCCGCGACGACGAAGCCATCCTGCGCGCGTTGCATCCCACCCCCGCGGTCGGCGGCGCGCCCACCGACCGGGCCTGCGCGATCATTGCGGAAGTGGAACCCTTCGACCGGGGGTGGTACGCTGGCCCAGTTGGATACATCGGATGTGACAACGCCGAATTTGCCGTGGCGATCCGGTCCGGTCTCGTCGAAAACGACACGGTAACGCTGTTTACCGGCGCGGGCATTGTCGAAGGATCGGACGCCCATGCGGAGTGGGACGAATTGGAGAACAAAATGGGCGCGTTTCGAAGCGCGTTGGAAGACCATGCCGACTGAAGCGGGAATGTGGAACCTTGCATGGGCGGAGTGGTTGATTGAGGAACTCGTCCGTCAGGGCGTGGGGGCTTTCTTTATCTCGCCGGGATCGCGATCGGCCCCCCTGACGGCCGCGGCGGCGCGCAATCCACGCGCGCGGACATTCGTCCACTTCGACGAACGCGGCGCCGGCTTCGCGGCAGTCGGCTTTGCCAAGGCCGCGGGACGTCCCGCAGCCCTCATCGGCACATCGGGCACGGCGGCGGCAAACTACTTTCCCGCCATCGTTGAAGCGTCCCAGTCCCACACGCCCCTCCTGATCATCACGGCCGATCGTCCGTCGGAACTGATCGACGCCGGAGCAAACCAAACGATCGACCAAACACGGCTGTACGGCGCATACCCGCGGTGGCGCGCCGATATGCCATGTCCCTCACCGGACGTTCCTGCGGAATATGTGTTAACGACCGCCGCGCAAGCCGTCTACCGCGCCACGCGCCCTCCCGCCGGGCCCGTGCATCTGAACTGCCGGTTCCGCGAACCGCTGTTGCCGGACACGCCCCTGTCTACTCCCGCTTCCCTCGAAACCTGGGCATCACAGGGGCTGCCCTACACGCACTACCCTGCGGCGCCGCAGCACCCCTCGGACGCAGCGCTGGATGCACTGCAATCGGCAATTGCCCCCGCGCGACGCGGACTGCTCATCGTGGGCGCGTTGAACTCCCGCTCCGAACGCGATGCCGTGCGCGAAGTGGCGCAAGCGCTGAACTGGCCCACCTTCGCCGATAGTAC
>JAKJDA010000370.1 GCA_022706165.1 Candidatus Hydrogenedentota bacterium
GTCGCTTCCATCTTCTTGGCTTTCGTCAGCCAGCCGAGAAATTTGACGATGAAGAGAAACAGAACCGCGGCGATGATCAAGAAGTTGATCACCTCGCCCAAGAAGAGGCCGTAGGGAATTTCCTTGCCCGAAAAGGCCAGTTTCCATTCCAAGTAGCCCTGCTCGCTGGGCAGGAGCATCCCGATCAACGGCATGATGATGTGCTTGACCAGCGAGTCGACGATCTTGCCGAACGCGGCGCCGATAATCACGCCTATCGCCAGATCGATTACGTTCCCTTTGAAGGCGAACTGTTTGAATTCGTCGAGCAACGACATCGTTTGTTGAGCGGGCAGCAACGATTTGGCTTTGTGGAGCGCGTCCATGGTTTCCCTCCCGGTTGCGAGTGCGCAGGTTGTTTGCCATTTTTCATTGCGACGGAACGGGCTGCATCATACCAAATTGGCCGGGATTTTCCTCGTTCCGCTTCGCCTTCCCGCAGGGAAATCGCATGCAAAAGCCGAGCGAAAGGCGCATGGTTTCGGAGATTTTCCAACACTTGGTCGCTATTCGGCGCGGCTGGGCGCAGGGGGGCTTGTCAGCCCTTGGCCCGCGCATCGCTGTCTTGGACGGATCGCTGTCGCTTCAGTTCCGCGATTGGGACAGACGAGGCGGCGTAGGCGCGACGGCAAAGAGAAAACTTATGCGCGGCGTCGTTGCGGCGGCGGCATAGGCATGCGATCGTCGCCGACGCGGCGAAGACGGCTGCATCGAGCAGATGCGTCGTCCATGACGCGAACGCTCCGTAGTGTTTTCGGAAGCATTTGTATTTGCTGCGATACAAGTGGAAACGGGAGAGGTCGCTGACGCCGCCGGAGACGCTGCCGCCGTGGCGGTGAATGACAACGGCTTCGGGGCAGTAGTGAACCTCGAGTCCCTTGCGGCGCGCGGGAAGAAAGAGGTCCATTTCTTCCTCGTAGAGGAAGATGTCTTCGTCGAATCCGCCTATTGCATCGAGATAGCTGCGCCGCATCATGAAACATGCGCCGGACACCATGTCGACCTGCGTCGCCTGCTGGTGTTCTTCTTCGGTGAGCCAGTTGTGGAGCGATCGAAATCGTTTTGGAAACCGCGCTTGCAGCCCGGAAACGCTCCAGAAGTTTCGCAGCGGCGTCGGGAATCGCCGGCACGAAGCCTGAAAACGCCCATCGGGATAGACCAATCGCGGACCCACCGCAATGCGCTTCTCGTCGATCATGATGTTGGCGAAAAGCCTGTCTGACGCGCCGGGGGCAAGCTGGGCGTCCGAGTTTAGGAACAGCAAGAAATCGCCGTTGCCGGCGGCGACGCCCCGGTTGTTGGCCGGTCCAAATCCGATGTTCTCAGGAAGCGATATCAGGTGGACGTTCGGGTATTCCGTGCGCACCATTTCGACCGATCCGTCGGAGCTCCCGTTGTCCACGACGTGCGTGCGGAACGGGGGGGCAAGGTCGCACGTGGCGGCGATGGAGTCGAGGCACTGGCGCAGCAACTCGCGCGTGTTGTAATTGACGATGACGATGTCGATGATCGCGCCGGAGTCTCCGGCGGCTGTGTGGCTCTCGTTTTGGGCAAGAGCGTGCGCATCCGTCGAATTCAGCCGCATGCGCAGGCCTCGTCCCACATCGTTTCCATGTTTTCGGGCGGAACGCCGGGCTGGATGTTGTGGACCGCCGCGAAAACGAACCCGCCGCCGGGCGCAAGGTCGCCGATGCGACGTTGCACTTCCTGGCGGACTTCTTCGGGCGTGCCTTGCGGCAATACGGTCTGGGTGTCGCATCCGCCGCCCCAAAACACGATGTCACGCCCGAAATCGGCCTTGAGGCGTTGCGTGTCCATGCCCGTTGCGGAAACCTGGACCGGATTGAGGATATCCACGCCCATCTCGATCAGGTCTGGGATAAACGCGCGCACGGAACCGCAGGAATGCAAGAAGAGCTTGGCGTTGCCCATCTTGCTTTTCATGTGGGAGTAAAGGCGCTGCGTCGGCGGCTTGACCAGTCTGCGCCACATGTCGGGGTCGATCTGCGGCCCATGCTGCGTGCCGAGATCATCGGCAATGCACACGACGTCGAGATACGGCCCGAGCGCCTCGATGTACGCGTCGAACTCCTCGATATGCGCGTCCGCCAGGGCGTCCATCAACGCCACGGCAAAGGCATCATCCGCGGCGAGATCGCATAGGAAATCGGCCATGCCCCGAATGAGTTGCGCGGCGGCGAAAATGTGGCCGCCAAACGCGCCCGCCAGCGCATAGTCCGTCGTCTCGCGCACCGTGCGCGCCCGGGCAACGCGGTCATCGAGCGTCTCGTCCAACCACGCCGACCGGTCCAGGAACCGAATGACATGCCGGTACCGCGCCACGTCCTCGATTGTCCGGATAAACGGAAACACCGGACCTGTCGGCGAGAACCACGGCGACTGGGCATGGCGCACGATCAACGGCTGGCCGTCCTGTCCCAACACCGCTTCGCCGCCGTCGTCGAGCCGCACCGGATTCCAGCCCTCGGGAACCTCGCAGGGAGAGCCGTCGAATAACGTGGAGGTCTTCCATGCCTTTGGTTCGAACCCGATGCGCACGATGTCGCCGTGAAAACGCGCGCGCACCGGCTCCTCGACGGTGGCCGTCTGCATATAGACATGATGCAGGCGCGTGGCCCCATCGTGCAGTCCCATATGCCGTTTCAAGGCGTTGTACGCGACGCCGTGAATACTCGTTACTTCCGTGCCGCCGACATCGATAGGGACGCGGTCCGGTTCTTTGTGGTTCAAAGTTGCCACTACGCGCTCGCGTGACGTCATCATGGGCATGACTCCTCCTTGCTGTGTAGATGCAGCATACGAACTGACGGCCGTGGTTGTCCAGCGCCAAAATGAAACGGTACTGCGTCAAGTAAAATGCGCCAAGAATAGAAAACATTGTATTTTTCAATAAAACGGAATATAATTTCTGTTATGGAAAACAAACCAAAACAAATATTCGATTGCCCGTATTGCGGACATGCCATGCAGCCGCTCGTGATGGGATGTGCACATTGTGACGTCGAAATTCGCGGAAGCTTCCGCGCGAGCCCGTTTCAATCGTTGCCGGATGAACAGCAGGCCTTTCTGGAAAAATATCTTCTGGCCGGGTTCAGCATCAAGGCCCTGGAAGAGGAAACAGGGATGGGCTATGTCGCTATTCGTTCCCGGTTGGACAAGCTTATCGATAGTTACCGTGTTCTGGTTGACGCGGAGAACCAGCGCATCGAGATTCTCGATCGGGTCGCCAAGGGCGAGATATCGGCGG
>JAKJDA010000371.1:0-3009 GCA_022706165.1 Candidatus Hydrogenedentota bacterium
GACCAGTGTCACGAAGCGGTGAGGCGTTTCTTCTTCATGCTGCCGGCGCTGTTGGGGGCGGCTCTTATCCTTTGGGCGATTCACCTTTCTGGCGAGCGCCCCCATGCCCCGAGGTTCCCGCAGCAGATTGTCTGGTTCGGGATCGTATGCGCAATTACGCTGGGGCTGTTAGGGTTCACGATTTTCAAGCCGTGGGGCCGTTTTTTGGGGTATTCATTGGCGTGCGTGGGCTTTTGCGAGCTCTATGCCGCTTTTCACGGCGCGCTCGTGTTTACGCCGCGAGACCGCGTTTTTCCCGAGACCCCTTTTATTCGGGCGCTGAAGAGTGCGGGCGTGCGCGTGGGCGGGAGCGGCGCGTTGATGGGGTGGCCTTTGGCGGGCAATCTTGTGCCTCAGGCGTATGGCGCCTCCGGGGTTACCTTGAAGCGGCATGCGCAGTTCGTGCAGCAGTTATCCGAAAAACCGCTGCTCGTGCGCCGGATGGGGGCGCCGGCCTTGCTCTTGACCAAACAGGATGTTCTGGGGCCGTTTGCTTCGGTGCGGCCTTTGTTGCAGGTGAAGCACGTTTTTTCCTCCGGGACGTTGCTGTTCGACGACCTCGGCGCTCGGCCTCGGGCATGGATGGCCTACGAGGGACGCGACTCCAACAGGTTCGATCCGGCTCTACTGAGTCCGACCGATCCCCCCTTGATTGAATTGTCCGCCCCCCCCACCTCCGGCGCTGGACCTGAAGCGCAAGCGCAAATCGATCCGAGTTCGACCAACACGGAGGTTCTCGTGCGCGTCACCGACACGCGGCCTGGGGTGCTCGTGCTGACCGATGCCTGGTATCCGGGCTGGCAGGTTACGGTGGATGGCGTCAAGACGGCCGTTTTGCCGGTGGATGGCGCGTTTCGGGGAGTTTCCCTGGAAAAAGGCCCCCATGAGATTTTGTTCTCGTATGTGCCTCAGTCGTATCGTCTGGGCAAGCAGATTTCAGCGGCGGCATGCCTTCTGGTGGCCCTGGGCATGTTGCATTTTAGCGTGCTGGATATTCGTGACAGGCGGCTTCTGCGCGTGCAGTGGTCCGACGAATCCTAACTCTTTTTCAAAATTAGAGTTGCGACGTTTTTTCTGGATGGAAAGCGGCAAATCCCTATTCGGATGAAATGTGGACGGCAGCGTCTGTGTTTCTCCCTTCAAGAATGCAGCCAACCTGGATGGAGAGCGCCATGGCCGAGATGGAAGTGACGACGAAGTTTGTGCAAGCCGCTACGCCTGAGAAAGTGGCGCGTTTGGTTGACAATATTGGGAACGTGATTTTGGGCAAGCGCGAAACGGTGAAGTTGTGCGTGACGGGGCTTTTGGCGCGCGGCCATATCTTGATTGAGGATGTTCCGGGGATGGGGAAAACCACCCTTGCACAGGGGTTGGCGCGTTCCATCGATTGCACGTTCAGTCGCATCCAATTCACCAGCGACATGCTGCCGTCCGATATCCTGGGCGTGTCGATCTTGAATCCGCGCCATGCGGAATTCGAGTTTCGCCATGGTCCGGTGTTTGCCAACATTGTGCTTGCCGATGAGATCAACCGTACGCCGCCCAAGACGCAGAGCGCGCTGCTCGAGGCCATGAGCGAGGCGCAGGTTTCCATCGATGGCGCGACGCATGAGTTGCCGCGTCCCTTTCTTGTGATCGCGACGCAGAATCCCATCGAATATGAAGGCACCTATTCGCTTCCCGAATCGCAGCTCGACCGATTCATGATCCGCATCGATATCGGCTATCCGGGCGCGGAGGATGAATTGTTGATTATGCGTCGGCGGGACCCGCGTCAGGCCATGCAACAGTTGAAGCCGGTTCTCTCCGTCGAGGATGTATTTTATCTGCAAGACCAAGTGGGGCTTGTGCATGTGGATGACAGCCTGGCGGAATACATGCTTGACATTGTGCGAGCCACCCGTCGCCATGAGCACGTTTTGCTGGGCGCAAGTCCGCGCGCGTCGGTGTCTCTTTTCGAAGCGTGTCAAGCGCGCGCCCTTGTCGAAGGCCGCGATTACGTAACGCCAGACGATGTGAGGCAGATGGCTGTTCCCGTGTTGTCGCACCGCATCCTCGCCAAGGCGAGAAGCGGCGATCCCGCATCCTCGGCGCGCGAGCGTTCGCGAACGATTCTCGATGTTGTACATCAGCTTCCCGTGCCGGTTTGAGGCGTGCCTATGAAAGCGTTTTCGGGCCTTTATCTGCCTTGGAAGCTTCGTCGCTCCGGGGCGGCGTTCCTGGTCATGGATGCGCTGATCCTGCTTGCTGCGTGGAACACGGGATCCAATTTATATTACCTTATCGCCAGCGCGCTGGCTGCGTTTTTGGCGGTGTCGCTGGTGATTGTGGGCGGGTCGCTGAGGGGTGTGACCCTGAAACGGGAAGTCCCCGACGGCGTTCATCGCGACGAACCTTTCGGGGTCCACGCGACTATCGTGAACACGAAAAAATTCCTGCCCTCTTTCTCCATACGCCTGGAACGAACGGGCGTCGATCCCGCGTCGGTCGGCTTGGTCTTGGCGATATCGCCGCGCCGTGCCGTTACGTTGACCCTTTCCGAGCGCATTCCCCGGCGCGGTTTGCATCGCCTTCCCCCCATCGACATCGTGACGGCTTTTCCGTTTGGGCTGTTCGAGCGCCGGAAACGGCTTCGCGATCGCGTCGAGGTGTTGGTGTATCCCCGCGTCATGGCTTTGCGCGCTTTTCCCCTCGACCGTTCGGCGCATGGAGGGTCCGCCACGCGTTCTTTGCGGGGACAGGGCGATGAGTTTTTCAGTCTTCGGGAATATGTTCCGGGCGATGATTTGCGGCGCGTGGCATGGAGAGTCAGCGCTCGTTTTGGGAGGCCGCTCGTCAAGGAATTGGAGCATGAGACGACACGCACGGTCATGCTCGTTCTGGATGTGCGGCAACGTCCGGGAGTTCAAGATTTCGAGGAGCGGTTTGAGGAGGCCATCGAACTGGCGGCGTCGTTGGCGGTGACGCTGT
>JAKJDA010000371.1:3019-3301 GCA_022706165.1 Candidatus Hydrogenedentota bacterium
CAGCGGCAGTACGCCGTGGGGTTGGTCGCAGGCGCAAAGGTTTTGCCCGAGGACAAAGGAAAGGCGCAAGTTCTTCAGGTTTTGAGGTTGTTGGCGTTGCTTCAGCCTTCCGCCGCGAGCGACCTGGATCCGTTTTTGGCGTATTCCGGGGCCATGGAATTGGCGGGAAGGTCAATGGTGTGTATTTCCCCCGATCCCGCGTCGTGGGGAATGCGCGCCGGGCGGGGCGATCTTCGGGTGCTCGATCCGCGGGAGGTGGTTCATGCCTGAGCCAGCAGCGGA
>JAKJDA010000372.1 GCA_022706165.1 Candidatus Hydrogenedentota bacterium
TACGAGCGGGTTGGACGTCGTGAAGCAGGTTGTAACAAATTTTCCCTATCCCATCTACAAACGCATTCACGGTAAAACCGCTTTGGCGATCTACCCCGCAAAAGCGTTGACGTTGCGTCTGGCTCCGTGGTTGGCGCGGCGCCTTTGGACATACAACTGTGCTATGCTGTGTAGACCGCGTTTCCGTTCGTAGGAATTCGCCCTTGAAGGAGGACCTGCCATGCGATTCCGCCCCCTTGTCTGTGCGTTCTTGATTGCCGTTTCCCTGCCCGCATGGGCCCAGTCTGAACGCGTGGTCGTGCATCCCGAGGACACCGGAGCGGCCCTCGTGAATCCGATGATGGGCTGGATGTTCCACTTTTACTCCGACCATTTAAATAACTACGGATCGAAGCTGGAGCCTTCCGACACGCTCGACGATTTCCCAGGGCTCTCGTGCGTATTCATGCGGCTTCCTTGGGCGCACATCGAGCCGGAGGAGGGGGTCTACGATTGGTCGGTCGTCGACGCCCCCGCGCAGCGCTGGATCGACAAAGGCATGCAAGTCGCCTTCCGATTCACGGTGTCGGAGTCCTTCATGGAATACGCCACCCCGAAATGGGTGAAAGATGCCGGCGCGAAAGGCTATCGCTTCACGGTCGGCAAGGGCGTCGACCCCAACGGGCCGTTTTGGGAACCGGATTACGGCGACAAGGTCTTTCTGAAAAAACACGGAGCGTTTCTCGCCGAAGCCGCCAAACGCTACGACGGCAATCCGCATGTCGCCTTCATCGAAGTGGGCTCCTATGGGGTCTGGGGCGAAGGTCATACTTTCGCCAGCACCAGGATCAAGGTGCCGCCGCGCATCATCAACAAGCACATCGACCTTTACCTCAAACACTTCAAGCGCACCTTGCTCTCCGCCAACGACGACTACAGCTTCTCGGGCGACGAACCCATCCAATACGCGCTCAAACGCGGCCTCACCCTGCGCGACGACAGCATCCTGGTGCAACCGCCGCCCGACTCGTACTACCACGGACAAATGGCGCAGGCGTTCTGGCCCAACACGCCGGTGCTGCTCGAACACGAGCACTACGGCAGTTCCGTGAAGCGGGGAGCGTGGATCCGCGAAATTTTCATGCGCGCCATAGAAGAATACCACGCCAGCTATATGTCCATTCATTGGTGGCCGCGCGAGTTCCTCGAAAAAGAACGTGAACTCATCGACCAGGTGAACCTGCGCCTGGGCTACCGCCTGCAACTGCGCGAAGCGTCATGGCCGATCCAGATACAGCTCGGCGATCGCGTCACATTTGCATCGTCCTGGGCCAACGCAGGCGTCGCCCCGTGCTATCCCGGCGGATGCGTCGCCTTTACGTTGAAGGACGATAGAGGGGGAATTGTTGCGGTATTCGTGAACGCCGCCTTCGATATGCGCAGCCTCGGCGTGGCGGCGCCGGGCGAGGCGCCGGTGCAACAGACGCAGTCGTCGCACGGCTTCGCGCCAAACGTCAACGCAGGAACTTATGACGTGTTCGTCTCGGTAGGCGATCGAATGGGAACGCCCAAGATCGCTCTGCCGTTGCCCGACGAAGACGGCCGCCGACGGTACAAGCTGGGGCGCATCGAAATCCTCCCCTAACGCAACGCCGGCGCCCCCAACGCGAAACCGGCCCGTCGAAGGCAAGACGGGCCGGTCCAATGGAGGAGTCAGGAGGAATCACTTCGCGGGAACGATGGCGTCCTTCGCGGCTTTTGCGATACGGAACTTGAGGACCTTCTTCGCCGGAATCTTGATGGCTTCGCCGGTGGCGGGATTGCGGCCCGTGCGCGCCTTGCGCTGCTGCACCACGAGCTTGCCAAGACCCGGAATCGTGAAACCGTTCTTCGCTTCCTTATACGCCAAGGCGACCAACTCCGTAATCAACGCGTTCACGTCCTTCTTGCTAAGGCCGCACTTGTCGGCCAGGCCGCCGACGATCTGCGCTTTGGTCAAAGCTTTCTTCGCTGCCATGTCCGTTCTCCTTGTTCGCTTTGCGATGTTCCCTCGTTTCATGCCCGGGCCTTCCGCCACGAGCACATACCCTAACCTGGTCCCGCGTTCCCGCTGGCCCTACGCACCGTGCGTGTACCGTTTGTGTACAAACTAACGACGCATTTGTCAAGCCCTATTTTTAAGGCCAAAATACGGATCGCCCCCTCGATCCCCCCATGCAATCCGACGCCAGTGCGGTCGGTTTACGCGCCACGACGCATCCACGCCCGAAGCTTCTTTGCGGGACCGGCCAAACCCGCGGCATCCATCGCCAGTCTTGCGCACCGTTTGACGAGGAACTTTCTACGGCGAAAGCGGAGATCCGCGTCGGAAATGGTCATTTCCTTGTTCTCAAGATCCGCGTCATACAATGCGTGGGTCAGGCCAAGACCTTTGGCATCCTAAAGTGAACGTGTCGTCGCCATAGATCCCTCGGGCGGAGCCGAGATTATCATCCCCATAGTGCCGCGCCGTTCCCGTCGAGGGGGGCGTGCCTGTCTGGTCGGCGAGCATGCCGGCTACCTGCGCCTGCAGATAGCTGCTGGTGTTGGTCATCTACAAAATCCCGTCTCTGCTTTCTTGCTCAAGGGTATTCCAGCCCGAGCCTGGAGGATGCCATTCTGGGCTTGGGAAATCTCCGTTTCGGGTTCGCCTCGGGTTGTTCTCGCTCAATATCGGCACTCACCCGAATCGAGGAGGCGCTTGCGTTGGGCTGTGCGAAATCGCCCATCGTGATTTCGATTTTGTTCTCTTGACAATTTTGCGGTATCGGTGCACCATAGATCCGTGTTATGGGGTGCAATCGTGGCGCGGGCGGCGTTTTCTTGCCTGGCCACCACGAGGAAAGGGTGCGAGCATGGGTGCGGGGAAAGTGTTATCCGTTGAGGCGCGGTGGGGCGGGTCTTCCAAGCGTGCGGTCATGCGGCGCGCCGCCGGGGCATTGGTTTGGATGTTTGCTCTTGCGGCATGTCGTGGCGCTTTCGCGGTGCCTGCGTTTCCAGACGCGGTTGAGGTCACTCAGCCGGATGGTTCGATGGCCAAGGTTCGTCTGCGCGGGGACGAGCATTTTTCCTGGCACGAGACCGAGCAAGGGTATGCGGTCGTCAAGGACCCGGCGGACGGGTTCTGGAAATACGCGAAGCCGGCGACGGATCGTGCGGCGTTCGAAGCGGTTCCCGACGGACGCGTCGGGGCGTCCAACCCGGTTGCGCTGGGCGTAGAGAAGCACGCGCTGCCCGACCGGGCCCTTGTCCGTCAGCAAGTGGACAGGCG
>JAKJDA010000373.1 GCA_022706165.1 Candidatus Hydrogenedentota bacterium
GGCGGGCGCGGACTCGTCGCCGAGATAAAAGCCGTATCCCAGCCGACGCAACAGTCCGTACTGCCCGTTGACGGCGCCTTCCGAAGTATTGGCGGCGGCGATCGCGACGCGCACGCCGTGGAGCGTGAAACCGGAGAGCACGTATCCCTGTGTGCCCGCCTGGCTCCAGTCGAAAGGAAAACCTTCGAGCAGGGCATTGTTTCCGGGCGTTCCCGTGACCACCGCCGGGACTGGCCGGCGCGCCCACTCCGCCGCGGTCATCACGTGCGGCATCTTTCCGGTCACTTGGGCCAAATACCGCTGAAGGTCAACGGTGGCGAGCCGTTCGGCTTCCGATTGGTCGCCTGTGACGATAGCGCCCCAGGGTGTCGCGGCGGCGAAGCCGTTCACCGAAATCAGCGTGACGACAGCGACGGCGAAAAGGCGACTGAGCGGTTGCGAGATGAACATGACCGGTCCTCCCTCTTTGGCGCAGGCCGATTCTACCACACCTTGGTTCCGGCGATGTTGCACATGCTTCGGCTCTTTTTTAGGCGGGCGGGAAAATCGCTGAAACCACGCCCGCGTCCATTGCCCGCAGTGTGCTAGACTAAGGACGTAGCGCCAGGCACGGACAGAGCGACGAAGGAGGCCCCACACCTATGAATTGGCGATGGCTCATCTCTGCGCTCGTAGTTGCGGCATTAGTCGGCTGCGGACGCTCGCACGAACGCGCGACAACAGAGGCGATAGTCGCCACGGCGGCACACGTCTCCACCGAAACCGTGACCCAAGGGAGCATTCCGGCGTCGTACGAGGCAACCGGGACCGTCCGCTCGAAGATTGCCGCCGCGGTGCAGAGCAAGATTGTCGCCCACGTCGCCACTGTGTTGGTGAGCGAAGGGCAGCTTGTGGAAGCGGGCGCCCCGCTTGCCGTGCTGGATGCTCGCGAAGTTGAGGCGCAACGTGCCCAAGCGCAGGGCGTTGTGGCCGAAGCGCGCAGCGCCGGCAGCGAAACAGAGCAGATGATGCGGGCCGCGCAGGCAATGTTGGAAGGCGCCCAATCCGAAGCGGCGCTGGCCGATGCAACGTTTGAACGGTATAAGGGCCTGCGCGAAAAAGGGGCCATCAGTCAACAGGCCCTCGACGAGGCGCAGGCGAAACAACGCGCCGCGGCGGCGGAGGCGCGCCGGGCCATGGAGAACCTGCGCGCCATGGGCAGCCGAAAAGGCGAGGTCGCAGCCCGCAAGGCACAAGCAGAGGCCGCTTTGGCGCAAGCGCAAACGTTTCGAGATTATGCCTCCATTCTGTCGCCGCTCAAAGGCATTGTGACCCGGAAGGCCGTCGACCCGGGCGATCTTGCCTCGCCTGGCGTCGTGCTTTTTGAGGTGGAAGACAACGAACGCCTCCGGCTCGAAGCGCTGGTTGACGAAACCCATGCGCGTGCCGTTTCCACAGGCCAATCGGTGTCGGTGCGAATCGATGCCGTAGGCGCGTTGCCTCTAGCGGGGACCATTTCAGAGATCACGCCTTCCGCCGATCCCGCTAGCCGCACGGTTGCCGTAAAAGTGGACTTGCCGCCCACGCCCAACCTGCTCTCGGGCATGTTCGGACGTCTGCTGATCGCATCGGGGGAACGGCAAGCGATTACAATTCCTGCAAGCGCCCTCGTCGAACGAGGTCAGTTGACCGGCGTTTATGTCGTAGACGCGGAAAAGATGGCGCGGTTCCGACTCGTCACCGCGGGCAAGCGCGTGGGCGACCGCGTGGAAATCCTGTCAGGGCTCGACCCCGGCGTGGTGATTGTGACGGACAACGTAGATCGCGTGGCCGACGGCACGCGCATCCTATAGGGCGGCCGCGACATGAACACCTCGGACGCCTCCCCCTCGCCTCAACATCTCGGCATTGCCGGGCAGATCGCGCGGGCGTTCATCAACTCCAAACTCACCTCGTTGTTCATCGCGGCGTCCGTGCTGCTGGGCGCTGGCGCCGTCATCTTGCTGCCGCGCGAAGAAGAACCCCAGATCGTCGTGCCGATGATCGACGTGTTCGTGCAAATGCCCGGCGCCGGCGCGCAAGAGGTCGAGGAACGCATCACCAAGCCCATGGAAAAACTGCTGTGGGAAGTGCCAGGCGTCGAATACATTTATACGACCTCGCAACCCGGCGGCCTGTTGGCTATCGTGCGTTTTTACGTGGGGCAGGACGAGGAAAAGTCCATTGTTCGGCTCAATCAGAAGCTCTACGCGAACTACGACCTGATTCCGCCCGGGGCAAGTCAGCCGATCGTGAAGCCGCGATCGATCGACGACGTGCCGGTTCTCGCGTTGACCCTGTCCAGCTCGCGTTACGATCACTTCACGCTCCGACGTATCGCCGCACAGTTGCATGACGCCATCAAGGCCATCCCCAACGTCTCCGAGGCAAAACTGATCGGCGGCCAACGTCGTCAACTCCGCGTAGTGCTGGATCCCGCTCGCATGGCCGCGCGCGGCGTCGCCCCGGAGCCCATCGCGCAGGTGTTGGTTCAGGCCAATACCCGCGCAAAAGCGGGCTCTTTTGCCTCGAACAACAAGGAATTCCTGGTCGAAGCCGGCAATTTGCTGTCCGATGCAGAGTCGATCGGCAACGTGGTGGTGGGGGTGTACAGCGACCGCCCAGTTTACCTGCGCGATGTAGCCGATATCCTCGATGGCCCGGAGGAACCGCCCGATGCGTCCCCAAGCGCCGCGCCGGAGGCCGCCGTGACCATTACAGTGGCAAAGCGCAAAGGCGCGAACGCCATCGTGGTTGCCGACGCGGTCATTGCCAAAACCGAGGAACTCCAAGGCATCATCGTGCCGGCGGATGTGCGCACAACCATCACGCGCAACTACGGAGCCACTGCGGAGGAAAAATCGAACGAACTCCTCTACCACATGGCTTTGGCCATTTTCAGCGTCTCCCTGCTCATCGCGTTTTTCCTGGGCTTTCGGGAAGCGCTTATCGTGGGCATCGCGATTCCCGTGACGCTGGCGCTCACACTCGTCGTCTTTTACTTCTATGGCTACACCCTCAACCGGGTGACCTTGTTCGCGCTCATTTTCTCGATCGGCATTCTCGTCGACGACGCGATCGTCGTGCTCGAGAACATTGTGCGCCACCGCCATCTGCCGGAAAATGCGGATCGCTCGCTGATGGACATCGCGGTCGAAGCCACAAGCGAGGTTGGCAACCCCACCCTGCTTGCCACGGCGGCCGTCATTGGGGCCGTGCTGCCGATGGCCTTTGTGCGCGGGCTGATGGGGCCGTACATGGAACCGATC
>JAKJDA010000374.1:0-231 GCA_022706165.1 Candidatus Hydrogenedentota bacterium
AGCCCCAACAGTTCGATAAGCTCGTCAATGCCGATGTTTTGCTTGGCGGACAACTCCTTGATCACCGTCTTGCCGCCCCATTTTTCGTCGACAAGCTCATACCGCGTCAACTCCTGACGAATCCGATCGGGCTGCGCATCGGGCTTGTCAATCTTGTTGATCGCCACGACAATCGGAACCTCCGCCGCGCGCGCATGATCGATGGCCTCGACCGTTTGCGGCATCACGCCG
>JAKJDA010000374.1:376-3281 GCA_022706165.1 Candidatus Hydrogenedentota bacterium
CCCGCCGCGACATTCGCCGTGCGCACGCGATCGAGCAGCGTCGTCTTGCCATGGTCCACATGCCCCATCACCGTAATCACCGGGGCGCGCCAGACCAGATCGGCCGGATCGTCAGGCTCTTCCGCCATCAAATCAGCCTCTTCCGGAATGACGGCATGCACCTCGAACCCATGCTCCTCGGCCAACGCCCGGATCAAATCAAGCCCAAGCGTTTGGTTCTTCGACGCGAGAATGTCCCGATCCATCAACGCCAGGATGACGTCGTTGACGGGAACGCCCATGGCGTTCGCCAGCGCCTCGACCGTCATGCCGTCTTCCACTTCAAGAACGGCCATTTCCTGTGCCTCTTCCATTTCCGCCCCCATAGAATCATCGTCGCGGGCATGCCGGCGCCGACGCCGACGCATCCCCGCCGGCCCCGCCGCCGAAAATTCACGAACCGTAGCCGCCGCCGCACGCCGCATCGCCTCCTCAGCCCGCATCTTTTCGGCCTTCTTCTGCCGCTTACGGGCCGTCTTGCCAGGAGACAACGTAGCGCTCTTGCGCGGCGCCGCGCCCTCTCCTTGAAACTTGGCGGCGCCCTGACCTGTCTGCCGTTCGCGCAAACGCAGCGTTTGCAGCTTCAAGGCGCGTTCGGCCGCCTTGCGCTTCACTTCCTCGACAACCGCGGGATCGGGCTTGACCAAAGAGCGCGTGGCCAGTTTGGCCTTGCGCAGTTCTTCTTCCTCTTGACGCCGTTCGGCCTCGGCCAACAACCCCGATTTTTCTTCTTCCTCGATCTCCGCTTCCATCGGCTCAAGAGGCGTTTCCGTCGTCGCTATTTCCGGAAGATCGAGCTTCGTGCCATCCGCCCGGACAAACTCGATGGGGGGCCCCTCGGCCTCGCGCACAGCCCCTATAACCACGGAAGGAGTCTGCGGCTTCTCCTTCTTTTTCGGCAACGCCGGTTTCGGAGCTTTCCCCTTCGCCGCGATTTCCTCTTCCGGCGCAGATGCCGCCGCCGGAAGGACCTCTGACGTCTCTTCCGTCGAAACCGTCAACGCCGCCTCATCCACGTAGGCCTCGGCGGGCAAAATCTCCGCGTACGGCGCATGCTCGGCAACGCCAACGGCCTCTTCCGCCGCCGCTGGATGCGCAGTCCCTTTCTTTGCCGCCGCCTTCTTCTTGGGCGCGGCGGCGCTCTTTTTCTTGGCCTCGGCGGCAGCCTTCCGCTTCGCAGCGGCTTTTTGCCCCGCTTCTTTCAGGCGCTCGTTCCGCTTGCGCGCCTTCTCCGCATCGTCGAGCTTGGTCTGGCGCACGCGATCGGCGACAGACGGATCATCGTCCACGTCGATAAGCAAATCGCTCTGCTCATCATTGAGCTCCGCGTTGATGTCCGCGACGTCAAACAGCATATAACGGAGCTTCTCAAGCGCCTCTTCCGCGCTCATGTCGAGCCGTTCCGCCAAGCTGGCCACTGTCCTCATTCTCGCACCCCCACGTACTCAAACCCGCCGTTTGCCGCCAAACCATGCGTCGTCCGCGTTACGCTTCTTCGCCGCCGTCCCCATCGGACGCCGCCGCATCCTCCGCGGCGTCAGGCGACGCCAGGTCGCCTTCCTCTGCGTCGTCGCCGCCCGCCAACTCGACGTCGCTCTTGATGTCGATGCTCCATCCCAGCAAACGCGACGCCAAGCGAGCGTTCTGGCCGCGCTTGCCAATCGCCAGCGAAAGCTGATCGTGCGGCACAACCACCAATATCGTCTTGCTGGCCTCGTCCACCGTGATATCCAATATATCGGCGGGATTCAAGGCGTTCCCGCAAAACTCCACCGGGTCCACGCTCCACCGGACAATATCGATCTTCTCGCCGCAAAGTTCCTCCACGACCGCACGCACGCGCGCGCCCTTCATGCCCACGCACGCGCCAACAGGATCGACATTCGCATCCTTCGAATGCACCGCCATCTTGGTCCGACCGCCTGGCTCGCGCGCGATGGACTTGATCTCGATCGTGCCATCATATATCTCCGGAACCTCAAGGTCGAACAAAGCCTTCACCAACTCAGGCGCCGACCGCGACAACACCACCTGCGGTCCCCGGGCCGTTTTCTCCACTTCCAACAAATACGCACGGATGCGATCGCCGGGCTTGAAATTCTCCCGGGGCGACTGCTCCCGCACGGGAACCACCGCCTCGGCCTTTCCAAGCGACACGATGATGTTGCGGTTGACAACGCGTTTGACCAGCCCCGTCACCAACTCGCCTTCCCGACGCTTGAACTCGTCATACACATTGTCCCGCTCGGCATCCTTCAACTTCTGAATGATGACCTGCTTGGCCGTTTGCGCCGCAATGCGCCCAAAATCCTTGGGTTCCGTCAACACCTTCAGCCGATCGCCCACGCTTGCCCCAGGATTGAGACGCGTCTGCGCATCCTCAAGCGACACTTCCCGCGCCGGATCCGTCACCTCATCCACCACCGTCATTATCTCATAGACCTTGAACGCGAGGGTCTTGGGATCCACCTCGACGGAAATCTGGGCATTCGCGCTAAAACTCTTCCGGGCCGCGCTCTCCAGCGCGCTTCGGATCGCCTCAAGCAATTTCTCGCGGTCGATGCTCTTCTCCGACTGCAATTGCTGAAGGATCACCTGCAAATTCACTTCCAGCACGACACTCTCCTCTCGGGTCGAGCCCTTCACCTATCCAGATTCGCCTTGTGCACATTGCCCAACGCGATCCGGTAGAGCGTCCCTGCGCACTCGATACGGACCTCGTCGTCCGCAAAATCCCGCAACACCCCCGAAAACCGCTTCCGGCCTTCGACTGGCGCCAATGTCTTTATCTGCACCGGCTCGCCCACGAACCGGACAAAATCCGAACGCTTGCGAAGAGGACGATCAAATCCCGGCGACGACACCT
>JAKJDA010000375.1 GCA_022706165.1 Candidatus Hydrogenedentota bacterium
TAGACCCCGCCCTGCGCTTGCACCTGCCACACAATGCCCTGGGCATCCGCCGTGTTATACGCGCGCCCAGGCTCCGTTCCAGGACCGTATATCAGCGCAACCCCGTTCTTCTCGTCGCCCCACTCCAGGGCTGGAATCAACACCACGGAATTGGACGTGAACCCCGGGTCGCGCGCCGCAGCCATCGTGTTGCGATCCGTAATCGCGAGGAAATCAAGCTTGAGAGCTTCCGCGCGCTTGACCAGTTCCGCGACGGTTTCCGCGCCCCCACCGAACCGGGAACGAGCATGCAATTCCCCCTTGTACCAACCCTCCTTCGCCTCCAGCGTCGGCTGCGCCGTTCGGGGAGCCTCCGTCCGTCCTGGAACGCTGCAGGGATCCGCCGGATCAACCCCCACAGCTATCTCCACCCGGTCCAACGCCAGATCGCCGTCCTTGTCAAACATCGCAAGGCGCGATTCCGCACGCGATCCCTCCACAAGCCGCACCGCGAGCCGCACCGGCGCGTCGGCCTTGACCTCTACAGACTGCACATCCACCAGAAAAGGCACCCCCCCGTAATACGTGTAGGTGAACGCTTCGTAGAACCCAATCGGACACTTGCCCTCCGCCTTGCCCTCGCGGACCGGCGCCATGATGGGGAGACCGCCGGCGGAAGGGTGAAGCTCGACCTTTGCAGAAAGCGGCTTTCCGATCGCATCCACGACCTCGATGTGCAATATTCCCTTGGAAATCGCGTTTTCCTGCGGCGTTTCCTGGGCCGCTAAAAGCATAGACGGGGCGCTCGGCATCCACGGACCGGCCAACGCGATATGATCCGTCATGCCCCACGCACCGGACAACAATAGGAGCGTAGCGCATACCCCCCGCACCCAAATGTCCATCACATCCTCCCTCCGGTTCTCGGCACAAAATATGGCAATGGCATAGCCCTAAAATATCTGTTGAACATCATACTACATGGGATGTATAATAGCTACGTTGTAAGGCTGACCCTTGGGGGGTTAAGGTGAAACGTTCACAGTAAGGAGAGTTGTTCATGTCCAGTGCCGCAAAAAATGACCCAAGCCAATTCGAGATGCTCTCGAGCATCGACATCAACAGCAGCGTCGCCGTGTATGTCCAAATCGAGAACCATATCCAATTCGGCATATCCTCGGGCCGCCTGAAAGCAGGCGACCAGCTCCCTTCCGTTCGCGAACTCTCCGAGCGGCTTGACGTCAACCCGAACACCGTGGCAAAGGCCTACCGCGACCTCGAAGTCATGGGCCTATTATACACGCGCCGGGGCATGGGCGTCTTCGTCAACAAAGGCGTGGATGCACGCTGCCGCGAAGATTGCCGCAAACGAGTCTTCGGACGCCTGCACGAAGTCGTTGCCGAAGCCAAAGCCGCCGGGTTGACCGTGAAGGAACTCCACGAAGTGGTGGACAAGAGCTTCGCCGCCGAATCAAGCCTGTACAGCGCTCCGCCCGATTCCGTTACGGCGTTGGCCAAAGGCAAAAAAAAGGCGAAATAACAGCCGCTGCATGCCTGTAAACTGAAGACGCGCCTCTCCCGGGCAAGGAGAGGCGCTCTTTTTTCAATACATAACCTTTTCAGCAACAATTTCTTATGAAACTCTAGCCGCATGCGCGCATAAAGCGTTGCTTGTCAAACACGCAGTATTGACACGAAAACAACGGCTCTTTGCACGAAAAATACAGAGAAAACAATTGACACACGGCGTTTTTTTGGCGTATACTTGCTATGGGTCCGTGGATGCACGGACACACGGCAGGCCATGTGCGGATGGCGTGGCGCCGGCGCTTCGAGATCGAGAAAACAAGCGAGGCAGGTCGGCGATCCAACGGCCCGGCAGCGTGAAACAAGAGAAGCAATACCCAGGCTCGCAATCATACCGGACGAGGTTATAACGAGATGAGCGACGCAAAGAAAATCGCTTCGACGATTCCCGCGTTCGAAACAGGTGCAGAAGAAAACAACGGGGAAGCAGGACGCCGCCTTTCGCACGGAGCCAAAGTCAAACGAGGCCAACTGACCGCCGTGCAACAAGGCCGCTACGGAACGGGCCCAGCTCCCTACGGCTACCGCCGCTCCGCCAACGACGACAAGCCCCTTGCCGTCGACGACTACGAAGCGGAAGTGGTGCGCATGATTTTCCGCGAATACCTGCAAACCCGCAGCACGGGAAAGGTAGTCAACTACCTGCATTCGCGAGGCATATACACCCGCAAAGGCAACAAATGGTCACGCCAGGCCATTGCCATCATCCTGTCCAACCGGACATATCGCGGGCGCGTCAGCTACGGCGACACAGAGACCCAGGGCCTTCACGAACCCATCATCGATCCCGCGCTATTCTACAAGGCAAACGCTTTGCGCGAGCGCAAACGCCGCCACAAAATCTAACAGGCCGCGGCCAGAACATTGCGCTTCCGCCCGCCGGTGTGGTATTTTGTCCACCCCAGAGGGAAGGTGAACCCGTTGGCATTTTCTCCAAACGCAAGAAAGGGGACATTCGTGTCACAACTAGCCGTTCATGGCGGAAAACCTGTTTGCCCCAAAAGCAAACCGTGGCCGCAGTGGCCGATTCATGACGAGGCGGACATCAAACTGCTGGCTTCGATCACTCGCACAAACCGGTGGTCCTACGACGGGCCGATCGAATGGAAGTTCGCGGACGCCTTCAACGCGTACCACAAGTCTGCATTCGGGATGTGTTGCGCGAACGGCACCGTGGCGATTCAGCTGGCCTTCGAGGCGCTGGGCATCGGCGCATACGATGAAGTGATCGTACCCGCGATGACATGGCAGGCCACGGCGGCGGCGGTCCTCGACGTAAACGCGGTTCCGGTGCTGGTGGATGTCGAACCGGACACGTGGTGCCTCGA
Source organism: Candidatus Hydrogenedentota bacterium (assembly GCA_022706165.1). Lineage (GTDB taxonomy): Bacteria > Hydrogenedentota > Hydrogenedentia > Hydrogenedentales > SLHB01 > JAKJDA01. Next base: position 2,895 of record JAKJDA010000375.1, read on the forward strand.
CGCAGCCAAGGCCGAGGCGGCCATCACGAAAAAGACCAAAGCGATCATCGTCGTGCATCTCTACGGCTGCGTGCCGGACATGACGAAGATCAAGGCCTTGTGCAAAAAACGCAACCTGTTTCTCATTGAAGACTGCGCGCATCAACACGGCACCTTCATCAAAGGCAAGGGCGTCGGCACGTTGGGCCATATCGGCTGCTTCAGCTTCCAGGAAAGCAAGGTGCTGTCGAGCGGCGAAGGCGGCTTCCACATGTGCCAAGACAAGACGCTGTTCGAACGCCTGTATTCGTTGCGCAACTGCGGACGCGGCTACATGGGCGATTACACGAACGCCATCCAGTCCGGCAATTACCGCCTTACCGAATGGCAGGCGG
>JAKJDA010000376.1 GCA_022706165.1 Candidatus Hydrogenedentota bacterium
GTTCGGCCGGGTGGACGGCGTGACCGGCGGCGAACGCGCGCAGGACCGCAACGCCGCGCTCTACCAGCCGGGCTCGGAGGAGGACATGGCGAATCAGGCGCGCCTTCTCCAGGAGCGCTTCGACCGGTTCGCGACGATGTCGCTGCAATCCAAGACGCGCAATGTGAAGCACGACGGACTTCTGGGGGAGATGGGGCCGTTGTTTGGCGACGAGGAATTCGCGCTGGACTCGGGCGACGACGAAGACAGCGTGGAAGAGGTCAAGACGTCGCTGCTGGAGCGCACGCGGCTTCCCGATGGCGTCGAGATCGAAAGCGTGCGGGTGGGGACGTCGGAATTGAGCAGCGGCCTGGTAGAGGTGGATGTCACGCCGCTGGGGCTGGCCGAGCCGGTGCACATCTATCTCAAGAGCCGCGATACCGAGGATTACTTCACCGTCGCCTGGGACCCGATCACGGGCGGCGCGCACATTTACGAAGGGAAAGAGGAGCCGCTTTGACGGACCGCGAGCACCGGAGAGGGCCGCATCGTTCCGCGCGGACAGGCGACGACGGATTCACGTTACTCGAGATCGTGGTCGCCCTGGCCGTGATTGGCGGGGTGATGTTCATCCTGCTCGAGACGCATTTCCGGGCGCTGCGGCTGTACGAATCGGCGCGGGACGAGGTGACGATCCGCAACTTTATTTCGCAGGCGATGGGCCGCGCGGAAACGGAGGTGCTCGCGGGCAACCTGGCCGGAGACGGCGATTTCGGCGAACGGTATCCGGATTACACGTACACGTTCGAGGCGCAGCAGATGGGGGAAGGCTACGTGCTGCTCTACGACGTGCTGATTTCGGTCGAAGACCCCCAGGGGGAGACGCACGAAATCGTGTTCATGGTATACGACCCGCGGTCGAGCGGAGGCGGGACAACGGCCGGGACGCGGTCCGGCACGGGTTCGGGGCCGGCCTCGGGCATTGATCTCAGCGGGCTGTCGTCGCGGGCCGGCGGAACGCAATCGGGTTCAGGGCGGTAAGGCGGCATGCGCAACCAGGGTTTTACATTGATGGAGCTGATCCTGGCGATGGCCATCATCGTCATCATGACGGCCATCGTGTATTCGTCGTTGAGTTCCGTGGTGAATTCTACCGCGATGGCGCGGGCGGCCGCCGAGGAAACGCGGTTGCGGCAGTTCCTGGCCCGCAGTTTTGAGACCAATTTTCGCAGCGTCTACTCCGATCGCACCAATGAACAGCCCGCATTTCAGTTCATTGGTGTGAACGACGAGAGTTCAGACGGTCCCATGGACTCGGTGCGCTTCTGTTCGACCGCGCCGCTCATGGGGGGGATGGCCCTGCCCGGCGACCTGAAAGAGGTGCGATACGAGGTGATGAACGACGAGGCCAGCGAACTCGGCCTGGATCTCGACGAAACCCGCGCGGAAAAGGACGAAGACCGCCCGGAAGGTTCGACGCTGGAATCGGTGGAGATGCCGCTCATCGCGGGGAACGTCGAAGCCCTCGACACGGCGGATGAGGACGAACTGGCGGAGCTGGCTACGGACCCCAATTACGAGGCGCCGCATTGGAGCGTTCCCATTCGCTCCATGGACCTGCAGTATTTTGATGGCGCCGAGTGGCTCGACGAATGGGATTCGCTCCAGTTCGGCCGCGTGCCGTGGTGCGTGCACATCCGCATCAATTTCGCGAAGACCGACGAGCAGCTCAAGGAGGAGGCCTCCGAGAACTATGATGACATCGACGACCCGGATTTCGAGATGGTTATCCCGATTCCGCTGGGGCTGGGCGTGACGGAAGACGGCCGTTCGCTGGCGGATTTCTCGGGGCAGGCCGCGCGCGACGCCCTGGAACAGCTCGAAGGCGAGGCGTCGCGGGAGGAGGGCGGCGCGCAGGGCGCCAACAACAACATCCAGACCGAAAGGAGCAACCAGTGAACCGGCGCCTGGCGCGTTCCACGGCCAACGCCCGCCCCGGCGATGAGGGCGTGGCGCTGCTGCTCGCCTTGTTGTTCGTCGTGTTGCTTACGGTGCTGGTTGTCGAGCATGCCTACGAAACGACCGTGGAAGCGAGTTACGTCGAGAACAACCTGACGATGTTTCAAGCCGAGACCGCCGCGCGTTCGGCCGTTGCCTACGGCTATTCGCTGCTGGCAAGCGACCTGGAGTCGTCGACGCTTGCGGGCGTGGAAGGGACGGATTTTGACAGTCTGGTGGACGTGTGGGCCGAGGGGCTCCCCTACCAGCAGATCAACGAGGCGATCATGCAGTGCCGGGTCCAGGATGAATATGGCAAACTCAACCTGAATGCGCTGCTCAAGCCCAACAACAACGAAGAGAACGAATATGTGGTGGAGGCGTTGCGCATCCTGATCGAGCGGCGCGGGGGCGATCCCGAACTGGTGGACGCCATCCTGGACTGGGTGGATCTGGACGACAATGTGCGCAGCAGCGGCGCGGAGGCCGACTATTACACGACGCTGGAGCCCGCGTACGGGTGCAAGAACGGGCCGTTCAGCTCGCTGGAGGAATTGTTGCTGGTGGACGGCATGACCACGGAGCTGTATTTTGGCGATCCGGAAAACCCCGAGGAGTTTCCATCCTTGACGGAGCTGCTCACGGTGCACGGGGATCCGCTCGGGCGGATCAACGTGAACACGGCGCGGTATCCGGTGCTGGAGGCCATGTCCGAGGCGATTGGGGAGTCCGGATTGTGCGAGATGATTTTGACCTGGCAGGAAAACGGCGATCCGGTGACCAGCCGGAAGGATGCGGAGACGCGCGGACTGCTGGATGCGAAAGAGCAGACCAGCCGGCAGCAGCGCCGCGCCGAGGCGGAAGCCGGGGCGCGCAAGCCGGAAGTGTGGACCTGGTCGAGCGACGTGTTCCAGATCGAAGGGATGGGATTGTATGAGCGCGCGATGGTGCGGATCCAGGCCTTCGTCTGGCGGGATTCCGGCCGGGAGGCGGCCGAGTTGTTCCGAACGCTGGATTGGAGAGTGACTCAATGAAATTGCCGGCGAGAATTGGCGCAGTGGAATTTGACGAGGACGACATCCGCATCGCCGTGGTGAATACGGGCGGGCGGACGCCGTCGATCGTGGACGGGTGTGCGTGCCGTGCGGTCTATGAGAGCGCGAGCGAACGGTTCGAGGCGCTGGTGGCGGCGGTGGGGCATGCCCGGGCGCAGCTGAAGGTCAAGCCGTCGGCCTGGGTGCTGTGCGCGCGAAGCGACAATGCCATCGCGCG
>JAKJDA010000377.1 GCA_022706165.1 Candidatus Hydrogenedentota bacterium
AGCGGTCATGCGAATGTCCCATAATCGCCGCCCGGCGACATGATGCGGTTGCGCGTCGAAGCGCCGGCAATTTCAATATTGAGGTGGCGCATCTCGCCCGTGCTCAAGAGCACGTCGTAGCGAAGCGTGTCGCCCGCATGAAAATTACTCAGCGTGGCTGTAAACGACGCGCTCGTTATGGCCGGCTCGGTCGTCTCGATGCCGTTCGTGTCGTAATTGATCGTGCTGATTGTCTCGGGAAAGCTCACCGTGATCGGCACGATTTCCGCGTCGTGCGCTTGCAGCAACACCACGTCGGCCCTGGGGTCGTACCAGCTAGAGCCGTACGTGGAGTAGCCGCCGCGCGCGAGGTTGTTGATCGACGTGCTCACGCCTCGTCGTCCTCCCAGCCATCGTGCTCAATCTTGGGCGCCGGCTTCGGCTCTTCGAGCGTCAGCTTGCGCCGCCCCGCTCGTTTGGACTTGTCCGTGCCAATAATCGTGACGCCCTCGACCTCGTAATGATCGTTGGCGCTAAGCTTGGCGAAGTGCGTCGGATCGACCACCTCGAACCATTCCCCAGCGGGCCGGGAGAGCGGTTTCCCGCTCTCCCTTTCCATCGGGTCGCCGATGAAACGAGCCCTCATGCGTTAGAGTCCGGCGATGATGCTGGTGTCGATGGTGTAGAACACCACCATCGTCACATAGCCGGTGTGACCCGCGTTCGACGCCGTATTGGCCTCGATCTGGATCGTCGTCTCCTTGGTAAAGCGCGGCAATCGCCCAGCCGCCGTGGTGAAGTTGAACGGATAGAGCAGGCCCGCCGCAATCGACAAATTGCCCGCAGCGAACGCGTCGCCCGTCAATGTGCCGAGATTGCCGAGCCCGTCCGGGTCCGCCGCATCCCACGTACCAGAGCCGCCATTCGCAGCCCAGCCAATGTCCATGTCCAAGGCTTCCGTGCCCGTGTCGATGTCGGCCCCATAGAAGAAGCCGCCAACGATCACGGCGCCGGCCGGGACCTTGCACATTTCGAAGATGTCACCATCCTCGACCGCTGCCGCGATGTTGTATTCGCCATAAGCGACGCCAACAGCGCCATTGCCGAACGGCGCAAACGTCGGAAACGTGTTCGACGCGCGCGTTGACGTAAGTGTTTCAGCTACCATTGCTCAATCCTCCTTAAGCGTCAGCAACGGCGGCGAAATAGCCGACAACGCAGCCATGGTTCAGCAGATCGCCCGTGTCGGACGCTTCGTTTGAACCGAACAACGTCAGGCGAACACCGTAGATGCCGTCCACGGCGATGCCGTACTTGTCGCCGTAGTCGAACTCCTTCGTCCGCGTGCGCCAACGCTTGCCGTAGGCCACCGCCAGCGCTTGCGCGCCGAGCATAATGACCCGGCCCACATCGATGCCGCCGTTGCCCACGCCGGTCAGCGTGTTGAAGTCGTCCACTTCCTTGATGATGCAGCCGTCCCAGTAGAGGTCGCCGCCGTCGAACAGACGGCTGTTCTCCATCTGCAACGACACCTCACGCTGCGCGGTCTGCATGGCCGTGTTCTCTTTGAGATCACGGAAGCACAGCGGGTGCGCGAACACGATGTAATAGCGCTTACCGTTGCCCTTGTCCGTCACCGGACGCACGCGCGGCTTGCCGTTCGATCGCTTCTGAAGCGCGATGCGCTTCATCAGCGAAATCGCGGCCGGCGTCAGCTTGTCGGACGTGTTGTCGATGTTGCCAAGCGCCGCCGAGTGATCGCCCGGGCCTGAATCGTTCGACTTGGCCGCGCCAAACAAGACACGATCCACGTTGTCGACCAACCACGCATCCTTGTTCGCTTCCGACGCCGAAGCGTAGGTCACGCCATTGATGCTTTCCAGCGCCGTGATGATCAGGCCCTTGGTGTCTTCCTTGGCCCAGTCCATCAGGATGGCGCGGCCGGCCTCACGCAGATCGATGGCGGACTTGATTTCCTCCATCTCCGGGATGCGCACCGCGTTGCGGCGCTTGTTGACGTATACGCGGAACGAGCGGGACGAGATGTCCTCTTCATTGCCTTCCAGCACGTCGCTGCCGGTCGTTGCGTCGTTTTGCAGCTTGTTGACCAGCGCGAAGGTCAGGCTGTCGCCTGTGCCTTTGCTCAGATTCTCCTTCACCTGGATCACGGACATTTCGTCCGTGCCCATGAGGTCGGAGAAGCGGTTCTCTTGGAAGTATTCCGTGAAAAACTTGTCGTCCCACTGCTGGGGCGTCAAGCCACTTGCGGCTCTCGTATCAGCCATTGGTTTTGCTCCTACGCCGCCGCGTTACGCGGTCAGCGTTTGCGTTTCTGGTCCTTCTCCCGAACCAGCTCGCCAAGCGGACGTGGACCGGTGAACCGACCCCCTGTGTCGCGATCTGGCGCTGCTGAGCGGGAGTTTGCGAAAGATTGAGGAGCACGTTGGCGTTGAGGCGGTGGGTCCTCGATGTCATCGTCTGCGGCGTCGATCGGGCCTTGCATCTCGGCCAAAATCTTCGCGCGCAGCTTCTGCTCGTAGGTTTCAAGATCGTCATCGCCCAAGCGCTCGAATGTCGTGCGCTGGCGATATTGCTGATAAGCGGCCCAATACGGGTCCGGCTGAGACAAAGCCCATGCGCCGAATTGCTCGCCTTGCGCCTTGATCCACTCGTTCAGTTTCCCGAAACGCTCTGGACCGAGGTTCTTTTCGGCTTGCATTTCCGACAGGCGCAGATTCGCATCCGACACCTGCGACATGATCGGCTGGACGTGCTGACGCGCGATGTCCTCCGCCCGCTTGTTCAATTGCCGATCGATCCACGCGTTGTAAGCGTTCGGGTCCTTGAACATATCGGGCGCGGGGTCTTTTTCCTGCTCGGTCGCCAGCTTGCGCTGATGCTCCTCCCAGGCCTTTTTATACTGGTCGCGCTCCCGCTCCACAGCCTGCCGCTTTTCACGCTCTGCCTCTTCTTCGGCCTTCTTGGCGCGGTCGCGGGTGTCCAACACCTCCCGGAGCGGCACATAGCCTTCCGGGATCGCTGGTTTGTCCGGCTTCTCACGCTTCTGACGCGGTTCGGGGCGCGGCTCATCAGTGATCGCCTTCGCAGACGGCTCGCTGATGCGCGGCTTATCGACAATCTCACTGAGCGGCGTGTGTACGGGCTCAGCCGGCGCTAATGCGCCGTCCTTCTCTTCCTCTGCCAATTTCTAGCTCCTCCTCACCCGTGCGCCGGTGATGCCGCGAGAGGCCCGAAGG
>JAKJDA010000378.1 GCA_022706165.1 Candidatus Hydrogenedentota bacterium
CGGCGACGTTTACGCAGCTGTTGGATGTTTCGGCGAACCAGGACAACTGGATGTATGAAATCACGCGCAACCGCAACTTCCAGCTTCCGTGGGAGGAAGCGTCTGCGGCGCAGAACCAGAAGTTGTACAACAAAGCGATGATGTTCCAGGGCCTTACGGAACAGTACAATCTCCGGTATGGACAGATTGTGGACATGTGGTACACCGATTTTACGCGTTCGACCCCGACCCTGTACGACACCGCCGGGGATAGCGCTTGTTGGACGGGCGTGTATCTGGCCGGGCTTGCGAACCAATATGCGGTGACGCGCGATCCGGCGGTGCTGGCCAAGATCAACAGCATCCTGGACACCTACGTGATGCTGGGCACCTGCACGGGCAAAATTGGGTACATCGCTCGTTTCGCGGCCCCGGCTTCTGACCCGGCGTACTACAATTACTACGTCAACTACACGAAGAACGGCTACTATCCGTGCGTGGCGCCGTATGAGGACCGCATCTATCTCGGATTTAGTTCGCGGGACACGTACGTCGGCACTTGCTACGGCTTGGCGAACGTGTGGGCGCGCGTCGATGACGCCGCCACGCGCGAACGCGTGCGTGTCATTGCCGAGGTCATCATCGATACGCTGGCAGGCGACAGCTGGGACATCAAGTGCCCGCCTCCCGGCAATCAGACGACCCTGAATGCAGTGGCCTACGGATTCCAGGTGATGTGGATGAGTTTCGGCCTGGCGATCAACAACCCGAAGTACAACAGCAAGTTCAACAGCCCGCCGTTCCCGAACTTGAACTACGCGAATCGTTTTGAATTGGCGGCGACGGTGGGCAACTTCGATTTGAAAGCGAAGGATTTTGGCGATTATTTCGCGAACAATCTGGGCGCGATGCAATTGTGGATCATCTACACGATGGACACCAATTCGAGCCGTCGCGCGACGGTTTTGCAGAAATTCCGTCCCTATGGCGCGGATGATCACTTGCAGCCGGGCTTCTCTGCGGCGTTCATGAATGCTACGGGCGACATCTTCAACAACGTCGCGCGCGGCACGCTGCAGGGCGGTTTGTTGGACTTCCAGAACACGCCGAAGTGGATTCGCGCCGTGGATCAGACCGATAATCCCAAATATCTGCCGCACAACGGCGACAATACGTTGTCGAACTATGCACTGCTGGTGCGCGACCGTCCGCTTAGCGATTACTTGTGGCAGCGGTCTCCGGCGCTCTTGAAGGATGGGTACGATGGGCTGCCGATCGAGTACGCCGCTCTCGACGTCTTCGTCCCGTACTGGATGGGCCGTCAATGCGGCGCGATTCAAGCGCCGTAAGCGCGGAATCGACGGCAAAACCTGTGTGATGTTCCGATGCCCTGGCGCGACCGAGCGCCAGGGCGTCGCGCTTGAGACGGCTTTGGATCGAGGAGTTCAGTTCTTCGTCTTGCGCTCGTCTTGCTTGATCCGGTTCCACATGGCGATGGCGTCTTCCGGGGTGGCGGCGCGGGTTTCGCCGAAGACGTGATCGTGGCGGCGGATCATTTTCTCGTGGGCGCGGCGCAGTGCGTTTTCGAGGGTGAAGCGGCCTTCCGCCTCTGCCGCGGCAGCGACGCCGAACATGCAGAACAGCGCGTCGCCGAATTCCTCTTCGACATGCGCGTTGTCGGAAGTCTCGAAGGCTTCGATGAGTTCGCGGCCTTCCTCGCACGCGAACGTTGCAAAATCGCGTGCGGTCTGCTCGCGGTCCCAGGGACATCCCTCGGGGCTGCGCAAGTGGCGCGCCAAATCGGCCAGCGCCTGAAGCCATTCCTGCTCGTTTTCCGGGGTTTTCTTCCAGTGTGGAAACATGAATTCGGCATCCTCTGGTTGCATCGATCGCGGTGTTAGGGTTCTGATCGATTCATTCTCTTTCAGAGTCATGCGGCGATTGCGCCGATAGTCGCTGGGCAAGGCGCACGAATCTGCGAGCGATGTCATCGTTTCGGAAGGTTGCATGTCCGCGCAGATAGGTGCGCGTTCGGTTTCCCAAGGGTTTTTGCCAGTGTTCGGGGATGCCGCCGGCGCCGAGGATGGCTCCCGTGATGGAGCCGGCGGTTGCGCCGGTGCAATCATTATCGAGCCCCATGGCGACGGTAAAGCCGATGGTGCGCGTGAAATCGCCGTTTCCGAGATGGAGGCCAAACACCGTCAGGCAGGCGTTGTTGTTGGTGTGCACCCAGTTCATGCCGTCGAACCGTGCGTCCACCAGTGCGCGCGCTTCGCGCCAATCGCGCAGATTTGGGCAGTGCTGGAGCGCCCAGCGGACGTCGCGCGCCAGGCGGCAGTCGCGGGGGATTTCCGTAAGCCCGATGCGAATGGCTTCCAGGGGCGCGTCGACGACGAACGCCGCCGCAATGGCTGCCGCGAACAACATGGCTCCGTAGACGCCGTTGCCGCGGTGGGACAGGCTGGCGTCGCGATAGGCCATTTCCGCGGCGCGTTCGGGCCATCCGGGCGCGGCGTAGCCCCAGGGATCGCTGCGGATATCCGCGCCGATCCATTCGAGGTAGGGATTGTTTTGCGTTGCCGCGCGGGTCGCGGGCACGCCTGCTTTGAGATTTTCCAGGACGACCTGTTCGGCGGTGCAGGCGATCGGCAGGAAGTCGAGCCATGCCCGTCCCACGTCGTCGGTTGTAAACTGCGGGCCGCATTGTTCCAGGATCAACAGGCCGATCAGGGTGTAGGCTAGGTCGTCGTCCGCCTCGATGGCGCGGATATTCCCTTCGAGATAGGCGCGGATCGGGCTGGTTTCATAGCGTATCTCGTCCGGCCGCGGATGCCCTTTCCAATACGTTTCAGGCGGAAAGGCCGTACCCGTGCGGCGGGCAAGCGCCTCCATGTCCGCGACGGACCATCCCTCGACTGGAACGCCGAGCATGCATCCTGCGGCGCGTCCGAGCCAGGCGCCGCGCATGCGATCGCGCAGGTCGGCAGGGCTGAGGCGCGTGGCGAACCGGCGCGGGCCGCTGGGCCGCAGTTTGCGGATGTCTTCGAGGGCGTCCGGTTCGCGGCGGCGCATTGCGGGGGGCGGTTCTGCTGTGCGGAGATCGCGCATCGCCGCGGCGATGGCTTTGTGTGCGCGCGCGATGATTGGCTGCACGTGCACTCCTTGTTCCCGGCGCAAATCCGCCCAATGCTGGAGTTGTTCCACGGCGTGGCCGATTTCCTTGAAATAGGGCACGATTTTTCTCCTTTGCGGCGG
>JAKJDA010000379.1 GCA_022706165.1 Candidatus Hydrogenedentota bacterium
CGGGCGCATTGAAGGGATTTGATGTCGTGGTGCCGAACGACCGCGAGGCGGGCATCGGCACCGGAATCAATGTGGTGGACGAGGCGACCCTCGACGCGGCCGCGGAACGGCTGTTGAAGGTCGCGGGCAGTGCGTTGATTACGCGCGGCCCGGCGGGCATCCGCGTGTACCGGCCCAATCAGGAACCCGTCGATGTGCCCATCACCATTGCGCCGGATGCGGTGGTGGACGTGACGGGCGCGGGCGACACGGTGACGGCCGCGGTGGCGCTCACGCTGGTGGCGGGCGGTTCGCTCGAAGACGCGGCCGTCCTGGGCAACGCGGCGGCGGGCGTGGCGGTGGTGCAGCCGGGCGTGGTCACGGTATCGAACAGGGAACTGCTCGATGCGCTGGCGTCATCGGGCGCGCCCGCAAAGCTGAAGACCCTGGACACGCTTCAACACATCCTGAACGGGCTGCGAAGAGACGGCAAGCGGGTCGTCTGGACGAACGGCTGCTTTGACCTCATCCACGTTGGGCACATCACCTATCTCCAGCGGGCGGCCGCGCTGGGCGACGTGCTGGTGGTCGGTCTCAACAGCGACGCGTCCGTGAAACAGAACAAGGGACCCGACCGCCCCATCATTCCCCAGGAGAACCGGGCGGTTGTCCTGGCGGCCTTTGCATGCGTGGACTACATTGTCATCTTTGACGAACCCACCCCGATGCGGCTGCTGGAGTTCCTGAAGCCGGACGTCTATGCCAAAGGGGGCGATTACTCGATTGACACCATCGTTCAGGAGGAGCGGCGTCTGGTCGAGGGGTACGGCGGCGAAATCGCCATCATCTCGGGGGTCGAGGGCCAGTCGACCACGCAGATCGTCAGCCGGATGACGGGAAAGTGAGCGCAGGGGCTCAGAAATATACGGGTTTCAGGATCCGTGCGGAACGGTGCTGCAACTGATTTATTGACAGCAGTTTACGGTGTCTTATCCGGTCCTTGGGCTTCCTCTGGATGCCCGCCCGGGCCGCCATGCATGAGGCAGGAGGCTGTCTATTTGCGTAGTTTTGTCAAATATGCCTCTTTCGGGTATAATCTGTTGCGACCGGGAGACACTCAACGGGGAAGTCCATATGGAACTCAAGGGCGAGGCAGTGGCGTCTCCGCCTCAGCAGCTCATTCCCGTGCCCGTGGCCTGCTTGCGGGAAGAGACCGTCACGAGCTTCAATCTGTATCTCCAGACACGGGGCGGGCAGCAGCCTGTGCTCTACCGGGAGAAGCACCTGCCGTTTACGGATGACGACCGGCGCCGTCTCGAGGAACACAACATCCGGCATTTGTATGTGGACTCCCGCGAGGAGAAGGCCTACCTGCGCTACCTCGAGAAGAATCTCGGGGCCATTCTGGGCGATCCCGAACTGCCGCTCGAACACAAGACGGACGTAGTGTACGTTTCGGGGCGGTTTCTCATGCGGGAAGTATTTGCGGACCCGCGTGCCGGGGACACGGTCAACCGAAGCAAGGCCTATGTGCAGTTGACCTACGAGTTTCTGTCGCAGGAGAAGACGGCGTTCGCCCAGCTCTTGCGTATCACGTCGTACGATTATTACACCTATACCCACAGCATCAACGTGTTTGTGTTCAGCATCACTCTGGCGCAGCGGGCGGGCGCGTTTTCGCCGCAGGAATTGAAGGATTTTGGCACGGGCGCGCTCTTGCACGACATCGGCAAGAGCCTCATCGACCCATCCATCCTGAATTGCAAAGGCAAACTGACGCTGGAGCAGTGGGAGGAGATGAAGCGCCATCCCGTGCTGGGATGCCGGATTCTGGATGGTCACAGCGGGATCAACGCCGCCGCGCTGGAGGTTGTGCGCTACCATCACGAGAAGGTGAATCGCAGCGGGTACCCCGAGCAGTGCGACGCGAAGGCGCTTTCCCCCCTGATCCGCATCTGCACCATTGCGGACATTTTTGATGCGCTCACCACCAAACGGTCTTACAAAGATGCCGTGAGTACGTTTGAGGCGCTGAAGATCATGAAGAATGAGATGGCCGAACAGCTTGATGCCGACTTGCTGCAGACGTTCATCAAGATGATGGGCGCGCCCTGAATCGTTTTTGGCGCTCAGCGGGGAGCCGCGTCGAGTATGTTGGGTCCGGTGCTGGTGCCGATCCGGGTTGCGCCCGCCCCGATCAGCGCGATGGCGTCGCCGTAGGTGCGCACGCCGCCCGCGGCCTTGATTCCCATCTGCCCCCCAACAACCTCGTGCATGAGGGTCACATCCTGAATGACGGCGCCGCCGTCGCCGAACCCCGTGGACGTTTTGACAAACGCCGCGCCGGAACGCAGGCTCATCTGGCACACGGCGACTTTTTCGTCCGTGGTCAGGTAGCTGGTTTCCAGGATGACCTTGACGGGGATCCCCCGCACGGCGCGGACGAGACTGGCGATCTCTTTCTCGACATAGTCGTGGAAACCGGATTTCAGCGCGCCGATGTTGATGACCATGTCGAGTTCCTGGGCGCCGTTTCGCACGGCTTCTTTGGCCTCCTCGATTTTGATGCGCGCAGTGTTGGCCCCGAGGGGAAACCCGATGGTGGGATCCACGACAACGGTCGTACCCGTAAGCCGTTTCGCGCAGTAGGCGGTCCAGATAGGATTGACGGACACGGAAGCAAAGCCGAACGCCGCCGCCTCATCGCACAGCTCCGTGATGTCGAGTTGGGTGGCGTACGCCCGCAACTGCGTGTGGTCGATCATTCGGGCCAGTTGTTTTCGCGTGAGATGCAGCGAGGGGTTTGCGGGATGGTCGCCAGTCATGCGTCGTGTCCTGTGTTCGCGGTTCCGAGGTTTCCCGTTTCTGCTGACAGATGGGACATTGTAGCGCGAATCCGGGTGCAAATCTCCAGATGCGCGGTCCACCAGCGGGTCATGGGCAGAACAATTGTACTCCAATTGACTCGAAAAGGCGGGCCTTCAGGCGCGGGTGATGAGCAGCGCAGGCGTCTCGCCGGCATTCGTGTCTTCGGGTGGACGATGTGGACAGCCCCGCAATTCTGGGCGAGGGATCCAGGGTCTTTCCAACCCCCTTCGGGGTTGGGCGGTTGTGGTTCGCATGATCCCCGGGCTGCGCCCTGGGATCGCCGAGCTCCAGCTCGGCAGGGGGTTGCATCCGGATCGGGTGTGGGACCGGCGCTCTCGCCGATCATGCGAACGGGGTTTTCAAACTCTGGGCC
>JAKJDA010000037.1:0-12579 GCA_022706165.1 Candidatus Hydrogenedentota bacterium
TGCCGGAGCGGCCGGCATATCGGTCGTGCGGCGGCGCAGCGACATGACGGGGGCGGCGATCACGGCCACCGCCGCCGGCATGGCCACGATGGCGGCCATCATCCTGGCCACGGGTTCCGTGGGGATGGACACGGGGCTGCGGGATTTGACGTTGATCCTTATGAACGGCGTCGCGTGCCTGTTTCTGGTTCCTGGCCTTTTGTCTCCGCTCGAACGCGTGTCGGGCATCACCACGGACATTCAGCTTCTCGAATATTCCGATCTCAACAACGAGGTCCTGAGCCGCCTGGCCATTGAAGTGCCTGCGACCTACGCCCACAGCTTGATGTTGGGTCAGCTTGCCGAAGCCGCCGCCGACGCCATCGGAGCCAACGGCCTGCTTGCGCAGGTGTGCGCCTATTACCACGACATTGGCAAGCTCCGCCGTCCGGAATACTTTATCGAGAACCAAACTGGCGCGAACATTCACGAGGAGCTCTCGCCGCGCCTGAGCGCACGCGCCATCGCGTCGCACGTCGTCGAGGGGGTCGAGCTTGCCAAGGAGTTCCACCTGCCGAAACCCATCGTCAGCGGAATCCTCGAGCACCATGGCACTTGCCTGATCGGTTTTTTTTACCAGCAGGCGCTGAACCAGCAACGGCATGACGACATCGCCGAATCCGATTTCCGCTATCCCGGCCCAAAGCCGCAGACACCGGAAACCGCCATTCTCATGATCTGCGACGCGGCCGAATCGGGGGTGCGTTCCATCAAGAATCCAAACGAGGAGCGCGTCCGCGAATTCGTCGACAAGATCATCGCGGCGCGCGCGCAAGACCGCCAATTCGACGAATGCGATCTGACGCTGCGCAATCTCGACACCATCGCGGAAGTGGTGTCGCATCGCATCATGGTGAGCATGCACACGCGGATCGCATATCCCGAACGGTTGGACAAAAGAACCGGCGCCCCCGTCGCCGCAAGGGAGGGAACCGAAAAATGACCGTCACGCTTATTGTCCGCAATGCGTCGGGCCTCCGCGCCCCCGTCCTCCGGCGCGATCTGGAGCGTATCGCAGCGAAGGCCTGCGCGCTCGAAGGCTTTCGTGACAACGTCGAGATAAGTCTGTTGTACTGCGACGACCTGTTCATTCGAGGATTGAACAAGACATACCGGCGCCAGGACAAGCCGACCGATGTCCTTTCGTTTGCGCAGAACCATTCGCCCGGAAAGGGCCCGCGCCCTCTTGGCGACATCGTGATTTCGCTCGAAACCGTCGAGCGCCATTGCGCCGAAACCGGTGAAAGCCCGCGCCACGAAGCGCGCCTTTTGTTTTGTCACGGCGTGCTGCATCTTTTGGGGCATGATCACGCCGCCGCCGAGGATAAGACCGCGATGATGCGTCGTCAAGCGGAGTGCCTGGGGATACCCTTCGAGGCGGCTTGGCCCCCTTCAAAGGCCTTCGCGCGAAAGCGCCGTCCGTTGCGGGCGAATCGGTGAGAGATCCCATGCCGAAGCGCGCGAAACGGAAAGCATCTCTCGTGAGCGACATTGCCCGCCTAACGGCTTTATGGACAGGGCTGTTGGCGGCGGGCCCGCCGCGATGGCCATTTTCCCGGGCGCGTCGTCCGAGCCCGCGATCTCAGTTTGGCGTCAGGGAAGCGTTTTCTTTCCGCCGGGGGCCCTCATCGCGGTGGCGGCGCTGCTGGGGTGTTCGGCCTTTTTCTCCGGATCCGAAACGGCCCTTTTCTCGATTCACCGCCTGCGTCTTCGCGCTCTTCGCGAGGAGCAATCGTTCACGGGGCGTTTGGTTGTGCAACTGTTGGACGATCCCGGCCGCTTGCTCACCACGATCCTCGTCGGCAACGTGTTGGTCAACGTTCTGATCGGCGCCATCGTCGGAACGCGCGTCGAAGGATTTCTCGAGGCCGTGACCCCGTGGCCGGCGTTTGCGAGCTATGTTGGCGCGACGCTGATTCTCACCGCCATCTTGTTGTTTTTCGGCGATATTTTGCCGAAGGTCGTCGCGGTGCATGCGCCGGAGCGTTTCGCCCGCGCCGTTGTTGTTCCGTTGGAGGCCGTGCGCTGGATGTTGGCGCCGTTGTGCGTCATGCTGCTGCGCTTGACCGATTTGCTTTTCAAAGTCGTGCGGTTTCACGAATTCCGGGCAGCTCCCTTCATCACGGACGACGAGTTGCGATCGGTGCTCTCCGATAGCGAAGCACACGGCGTTCTCGAAGAAGAAGAGCGCCAAATGATCGAAGGCATCCTTGAATTTAGCGACGTTCTCGTGCGCGAAATTCTCGTGCCGCGACCGAGCGTGATCGCCATCGAGGAAGATGCCGATATCGAGAAAGCGCTCGATATCCTGCGCGAACACGACTGTTCGCGCCTGCCCGTCTACCGGGAAGACCTGGATCACATTGTCGGTCTCCTCGTCGCGAAGGACATGCTGCCGCACATGACGGAGGGCAAGAAGGGCCGTCCCATCCGCCCGCTGCTGCGTCCGGTCCATTTCGTTCCGGAAACGATGACTGTCCGCCAGTTCGTGCGCGACGCACAGCGTCACCGATCCCATATGGCCGTCGTCGTGGACGAGTACGGCGGCACCTCTGGCATCGTCACCCTCCACGATGCCATTCAGGAAGTCGTGGGCGACATCCTCGACGCCGGCGATGAGGAGAGTTTCGACTACGTTCAACTGGACGCGAACACGTATCGCGTTGCGGGCAATCTGCCGGTCGACGAACTTTCCGAACTCGTTGGCGTCGAATTCGAAGATGCCGAGCATACCACCGTCGCCGGATTGCTGATGAACATCGCCGAGAAGCTGCCTGATCCCGGCGATTCCGTTACGTGGTTGGGCATGCGTTTCACGGTTGAGTCGTGCGAGGGCAAACGCGTGTCGATCGTGCGCGTGGAACGATTGCAGGGGCCTGGCGCGTCCGAAGGAGAAACGCCGGCGGAGAGAGTTCCATGAGCCTCGCGATAGCGTTTGCCTTGTTTTTCCTGACCGTGCTGTTGCAGGCCTTGTTTTCAGGCTACGAGACAGGCTTCATATCGACGAACCCCATCCGCATCCGTTACCTTGCGGAAGAGCAAGATCTGCCTCGGGCTGCGCGCCTTTTGCGCCACATTCATCGACCCGATACGATGCTGACCATGCTGCTTATCGCCAATAGCATTCTCTTGATTGTTGGCACGACCGCGTTGTCCAAGGCGTTCGATTCGCCGGCGATCGCCACATTGATCGCCGTGCCCACGTATCTCATCTTTTCCGAGATCGTTCCCAAGAGCATTTTTCGCGTGCATCCCAATCGCCTTTCCCTTACATTGCTGCCGGTCATCCGCGTTTTCTACGTCTTGCTCGCCCCGGTGGCGGTTCCCATAGCGCTGTTGACCCGCACGCTTATGCGAACTCGCGAGACCGGTCAGTCGCACATCAATCCCTTGATGACCTCGCTCGATGACGTGCGCATTCTTGTTGACGAAAGCGCCGAACACGGCACCATCGAGCGCGAAGAGCAGCGCATGATCCATTCCGTGATCGACCTGCAAACAACGCAGGCGTATGAGATCATGGTCCCGCGCATCGACATGGAGGCTTTGCCCGACACCGCCACGCGCTTGGAGCTCCTCGCGCGTTTCATC
Organism: Candidatus Hydrogenedentota bacterium; assembly: GCA_022706165.1. Lineage (GTDB taxonomy): Bacteria > Hydrogenedentota > Hydrogenedentia > Hydrogenedentales > SLHB01 > JAKJDA01. Next base: position 3,631 of record JAKJDA010000037.1, read on the forward strand.
GAGACAGGCCGCACGCGCATCCCTATCTACAAAGACACGATCGATACGATCGTCGGCGTCGTCAACGCCTACGACGTGCTGCTCGACGCCGATCCGGACAACCCTGACATCGGGCGCTTTGTTTGCGAGGCGCTGCACGTTCCGGATACGCTGAAGCTCGACGAGTTGCTGCGCCAGTTGCGCGCCGCCAAGCAGCATATGGCCATCGTCACCGACGAATACGGCGGCACCGACGGCTTGGTCACCATCGAGGACATCCTTGAAGAGATCTTTGGCGACATCCAAGACGAACACGACCGCGAAGAGAGTCCGATTCGTCAGGTCGGCCCCAATGCGTATGTCGTCGATGCGCGCATGGCCCTCGAGGAAGCCGCCGAGGCCATGGGCATTGCGATCGAGGACGACGAAGTCGAGACCGTGGGAGGCTGGGTCATGCATGCCGCAGGACGCATTCCGTTGCAAGGCGAGGTGATGACCTTGGAGCGGTTTCGCGTCACGCTGCTTGAGGGCGGTCCGAATTGCGTCAACCGGATTCGCGTCGAGATCATGCCGGACACGCCTCCGGCGCCGCCGCTGTAACGCATTTTCACGTGTATCCAATGCGATGACCTTGCTTGCTGTTCGCGTTCGCGCCTTTCTCTTGCATTGATCGCCGCAATATGCTATGGTCCCTGCAGTTTTCCGGGATTCCGGGAAGCTATCGCTGGTCGAAGACAGCCGGTGGCCGGATGGCGTCGTGGATGCCGGATGGCCTTAATGCAAGCCTGCCGAGGCCGCGGACAGATACAAAGCGAATCTTGTCCCGCACTGTCTTTAGCCGGACCGTGCGGGTTTGTTTTTGCTTTGGCGGGCGTTTGAGAGGAGGTGAGTACCATTGCCGAAGCCGGAAAAACTTGAAGCCGTGGCGGAATTGAAGGAGCGGATTCAGAACAGCCAGATCTGCGTGATGACGAAGTATGTCGGCATCAACGCGGAGCAGTCCACGCAGTTGCGCAGCAAGTTGCGGGGACAGGGCGTGCAGTACAAGGTGTACAAGAACACGCTGGCCTCTCGCGTGCTGGACGAGTTGGGACACGGCGAAGCGAAATCGTTCATGGAAGGTCCGACCGGGTGGGCCTTTTCAGCGGACCCCGTGGCGCCGTCGAAGGTGTTGAAGGATTTCAACAAGGAAGTGCCGAAGGTGGAGATGCTGGGCGGCATCCTCGAAGGCCGGGTGATCAGCAGGGTTCAGTTGAATGCGCTGGCCGACCTGCCAAGCCGCGAGGTGTTGCTGGCGCAGGTTGTGGGCGCGATTGCGGCGCCGCTGAGCAGCTTCGTGGGCGTTCTCAATGCCTTGCCGCGCAACCTCGTCAACGTATTGGATCAGATTCGAAAACAGAAGGAAGAAAGTGGAGCGGCCGCGTGAAGCGCCCGTTCCCACAGCCTACCAGTAGGGAGGAATAGAAAGTCATGTCCGAGAAGCTTGATGGAATTATCGAACAGATCGCGGGGTTGTCCGTTCTTGAGCTGAGCGAGCTCGTGAAGGCCCTCGAAGACAAGTTTGGCGTGACGGCCGCCGCCCCGATGATGATGGGCGCCATGCCGATGGCCGGCGCCGCAGCTGCGGAAGTCGACGAAGGTCCGTCGTCCTATGACGTGATCCTGGCCAGCGCCGGTGCCCAGAAAATCCAGGTCATCAAGGTCGTGCGCGAATTGACCGGCCTGGGCCTGAAAGAAGCCAAGGACCTTGTGGACGGCGCTCCGAAGCCCGTCAAGGAAGGCCTGAGCGAAGAAGAAGCCAAAGGCCTCAAAGAGAAGCTCGAAGCCGTTGGCGCCAGCATCGAACTGAAGGGCAAGTAATCTCCATTCCCGAATCCATTGCGCGGCGGCCCTGTTTGTTCACGGGGCCGCCGTTTTCCTCGCCTTGCCAATTCGAGTCCGAGGAAGAGGGGCATGACGCCTATCTGGTTCGGGTTTCGGGCGCCTGCGACGTGTGACCATTGAATCATTGAATCCAGGATGGTGAAGCACGATAATGCGCGGGTTTGCGCTGGCGTCTCGATCGATGCGGGAGAGGCGTCAATGTTTGGTTTCCATGCGAAGGAAAGCGCGCCGGTTGCGACGCCACGTCAAGGAGTGTAGAAAATGCCACGGATTGCGTTTATCGGAGCGGGAAGTCTTGGCTTTACGCGCGGCTTGGTGCGCGATTTGCTGACGTTTCCGCTTCTCGAGAACTCCACCATTGTCCTGATGGATGTGGACGAGGAGCGTTTGGACTTTGCCCGCCGCGCGGTGATGACGATCGTCGATCGCGGCGGCTATCCGGCCAAGGTCGAAGCGACGCTGGATCGTAAGCAAGCGCTCAAGGGCGCGGATGCGGTGTTGTGCACCATCCTGGCGGGCGGCGTGCAGGTGTGGCGGCACGATATCGAGATTCCGAAGAAGTACGGTATTGACACAAACATCGGCGATACGCGCAGCGTCAGCGGCATCTTTCGTGCGTTGCGCACCATCCCGGTGATGGTCGACATCTGCAAGGACATCGAGCGCTATTGCCCGAACGCGCTGTTGCTGAACTACACGAACCCGATGGCGATGCTGTGCCGCGCGATGCAGCGCGCGTCGCATGTCCAAGTGAGCGGCCTGTGCCACAGCGTGCAGGGCACGGCGGGGATGCTCGCGGCATGGATCAAGACGCCGATGGACCGCATCACGTATGTGTGCGCGGGCATCAACCATCAGGCGTGGTACGTCGAGTTCAAGAAAGACGGCAAGGATGCGTATCCGCTTATTCGCAAGGCCATCGAGAAGGATCCGAAGATTTACAATGCGGAGCAGGTCCGCAATGAGATGTTCCTGCACCTCGATTACTACGTGACCGAATCGAGCGGCCACAACTCCGAATACAACTGGTGGTTCCGCAAGCGCCCCGACCTCATCAAGAAGTATTGCACGAAGGGAACCAACTGGAATCCCGGACACTATGGCTATATTCTTCAAGAGTACCTGAAGGTGGAAAAGTCTTGGAAGAAAGACATTGCCCAGTGGTTCAAGGAGGGCGCGCCGTTTGACTTGGCGCGCGGGCACGAGTACGCGGCGTCCATTATCAACGCTTACATGGGCGGCGATCCGTACTTGTTCCACGGCAACGTGGCGAACACGAAGCTGATCACGAATTTGCCGGACAATTGCTGCGTGGAAGTGCCGGTGCTGGCGAACAAGCGCGGCCTGAACCCGATTCACGTGGGCGCATTGCCGCCACAACTTGCCGCGCTGAACAACATCAGCGTGGCCGTCGAGGAAATGGCCGTCGAGGCGGCGTTGACCGGGGATCCGCGCATGGTGTTTCACGCGGTGGCGTATGATCCGTTGTGCGCGGCGGTGTTGTCGCTTGCTGAAATCAAGAAGATGACTCAGGAAATGTTGCGGAAAAACAAGCCGCACCTGCCGCAGTTCAAGTCGATCGATATTTGACGTCGCAGCAGCGTCTGGAACGACAGGAGGTTCGAGTCCTATGGAGAACAGTGGCTTATGCTTAAGCGCTACGCGTTCGCACAAGGGGGGGTTGTCGCAACCGACGCTCCCAACGCTCCGATCCTCGTTTTCACCAGTCCAGACGAGGCGGAAAGACGGTATCTGGTCGAAGAATACAAGCTCGACGAGCACACGCTGAACAGCGCTCTCGACCCGGACGAGCTTTCACGACTCGAATTCGAGCCGGAGCATGTGGCCATGATTCTCAAGCGGCCGAAGAATTATTCCCACGAGGACCGTTTTCTTTTCCGGGTAATGTCGATGGGCATTTTCCTCTTCAAGGATTTCGTGATCATCGTGGTGTCCGAATACGATCCCTTGAACGACGGCAGACCCATCATTCGCACGCAAACGCCCCGGGAACTTGCGCTCCGGCTCATTTACCGTTCGATAACGCATTTCATCGATCACCTTCGCGTGATGAACATGGTTTCGGACGAGTTGGAACAGAAGATCAGCACTTCGATGGAAAACAAGTTTCTTCTGAGCCTGTTCACGCTCGAGAAAAGCCTGGTCTACTATTTGAATGCGCTCAGCACGAACGGGGTTTTGGTGGAAAAACTCAAAGGGAACAGCGCGAAGATCGGTTTTCAGCAGGAAGAGTTGGAATATCTCGACGATATCGGCGTGGAGAACGCCCAATGCTACAAGTTGGCGGAAATCTATTCAAATGTCGTTTCAAGCGTGATGGATGCGCGCGTGTCGATTGTGAGCAACAATCTCAACGTATTGATGAAGAACCTGACGATCATCACCATCACGATCATGGTGCCGACGTTTGTGGTGAGCGCATTCTCGATGAACGTGCCGATGCCCTGGGGATGGGGCGACAATCCCCTCGCGCACTACTTTATTCTGGGCATAGCCGGCATGTCGGCGTTGGGCGTCACGCTGTTCTGGCGCGCCAAAAAGTACTGAGCGGCTCGGTCATTCGCCGCGCAGCCAGCGTCCGATAGCGTCCGCAGTCGGCTGCCGCAGCAGCAGCGCCGCAGCCTCGCGCCGGTCGCGCACGGCGGCTGCGGCCTTGGCCGCAAGCGTCGTATCGCCGACAAGCACCGCGCCCGCGAGGCGCCCTTCGCGAAACACGTACCGGGCGCTGGTTCCTTCTCCGCGTCCGCAGACCACGTCGTAGCTGCCGTCCTCCGGCATCGCCACGCCGACGCTGAACAGGTCGAGTCCCAACACTTTCAGCGTGTTCGCGCGCGGAACCGAGGCGAACGTCGCTTGTCCGCCCGCCGCGTTGATTCCCGCCACGACGCCCTGAAGCCGGGCGGGTTCCCACAGTCCATACAACGTCCCTTGGTGCTCGGCCACGTCGCCTGCCGCATAGATGCCGGGGGCGGAGGCTGTCATGCCATCGTCGACGACGATGCCTTGGTTCACGGCGAGCTTCGCGGACCGTGCCAGGTGCGTATTGGCGCGCACGCCCGTGGCGATGACTGCCAGGGCGGCGGGAATTTCGGCGCCGTCCTCCAACCGCACGCAACGGACGCGGCGATCGCCGTCAATCGCGGCTGGCTTGGCCCGGAACCGCACCTTGATGCCGAGTCCTGCCGCGTGCCGTTCGAGCATGGCGGCGGAGTCGGGATCGAGTTGGCGCGGAAGCAGCCAGTCAAAACCTTCGAGGACGGTCACATCGGCCCCGCGTTTGGCCAGGCCGCCTGCCGTTTCAAGGCCCAGGATGCCCCCTCCCACGCATACGATGGGCGCGCCGGGCGTTGCATGCCGCAATAGCCGTTCCGCATCCTCGATGGTGCGAAAGGCGGTCGCGCCTTCCAAGGTGGCGCCGGGGATCGGCGGAATGAAGGGGTGCGCGCCGCATGCCAGCACCAGACGGTCATAGGGTTCGCGATTGCCGTCGGCCAGCGCCACGGCCTGCGCCTCCAGATCGATGGCGCGCACTTTTCGTCCCGAGACAATGCGAATGCGCTTTTCGGCATACCAGGCGGGCGGGCGCATCGGCAACACGGCCGGATCGATCTCGTCTGCGAGGTAGCGCGAGAGGTTCAGTCGGTAGTAGGGAGGAGCGGTTTCATCGCCGATGAGGACAATTTCCGCGTCCGGCGATGTGTCGCGCGCCGCCTCGGCTGCTGAAAGCCCCGCGATGCCCGCGCCCACGATGACGAGACGCAGGGGATGGGATAACGACGTGGCCTGGGTCGTTGTGGGCGTTTCGTGCGGCTCAAATTCATCTGCCGCCGCGCCGCATACCGGGCATTCCGTCGGCGGCGCCACGCCCGCGTGGACGTATCCGCAGATGACGCATCGCCATGCCGCCGGCGTGGAAGGCGCGGGCGCGGGCTTGACGTCCTGACGCTCAAACGCTTCCCGCGAAGCGCCGCACACAGGGCATGGATCGGGCGGCTCGGGCCCGTAATGCGCGTAGCCGCATAGCATGCAGACCCACGTGGCGATCGGTTCCTGCGGCATGACGATGCTCTCCTTCGTGCGCGGGCGCGTTGGTTCGCTTCCCGGTCATTTCACTTCGACAAAGCGCTCCTTGGCGGCGCCGCATACCGAACAGCGATCCGGCGCATCGCCGAAGACCGTATTGCCGCAGACGTCGCAGACGTGAATGGAGGCGGGAGCAAGGTCTTTGCCTTCCTTGACGGCGGCGAGGGCTTCGGAATAGAGATGGTAATGAATTTCCTCGACGGCCAAGGCATTTTTGAAGCTGATCGCGGCGCGTTTGTTGCCTTCCTGTTCCGCGACGGCCAAGAATTCGGGGTACATTTTCTTGAATTCTTCCCCTTCTCCTTCAATGGCGGCCTCGAGATTCTGGGCCGTGTCCTTCACGCCGTCCAGCACGCGCAGATGCGCGTGGGCGTGGATGGTTTCCGCTTCCGCCGCGGCGCGAAACAGCTTGGCGACCTGAAAAAAACCCTCGGCCGCCGCTTTTTTGGCAAACGCCAGATATTTGCGGTTGGCCTGGCTCTCTCCCGCGAAAGCGTCGTTGAGATGATCGGTTGTGGACATGGCATTCTCCTTCTGGTTTTTGCTTCAGTATCCTCGGTCACAGGTTGCCGCCGTCGCGGCGCGATAGCGGAAAACGGACATATTCGCTTCGTCAGGCCGACGAGCCTTTGGCCCGCGTCGCCATTTCACGGTATGCGGGATTTTCGTATTCGAGCCAGGCCGCCGTTTCAGAGTCGACGTCTTGTCCGTCGATTTCTTGATGGAACAGGAGGAACATGGCGGCGGCGGCAAGCGGATCGAACAAAATAACTTTTGCCGCCAACCCCAGCAACACGGCCACGTAACACAGCACAAAACGGAAAAACAGCCATTCGATTGGAACCATCAAGGCGACAAGCCCCAAGGGCACCATGAATACGAGCGGCGCCAGCGCGGTGGCTCCCAGATTCACGGCTGCGATTATCAGGGCGGGCATGACGAACAGACGCGACGATTTGGCATAGAGCGCTACGCCTTTGCGCGCGGCCTCCCAGGCGCTTTCGCCCTCGTTTTGTAGGACATGCGCCATGATGGCGTCGTGGACGAGTCTTTGCGCGGGGCGGGCCAACAGGGCGGGGCTTGCAAAGCGTTTTTCGTGGAAGCAGGCGATCGCCTTTTCCAGGAAAGCGTCCACCTCGGCCATTTCCAGAGCGTCCTGGAAGCGTTCGCGCAATCGACTGTCCGCCCAGGGGACCTGCGAGACGCCGGCGGGCCCTTCGTCGTCGACGATAAAACCCGCGATCAGGGAAAGGTGGCCTACGTGCAGCGCGTGAAGGGGGCCGTAGGAAAACAGCGGCGTTTTGACGATAATCCACGCGGCAAAGAACAGGCTGGAGATGAACAGCGCCCAGAAGGCGGCGTATCCGAACGTCCGCGCGATCACGGCCAGCACAATGATATGAACAAGGGCTGCGGCAAGCAGAAAACCGAAAAACAGCGCACGTCGCGCCATGTAGGGAATGGTTCGCAACGTGACGTCAATGGTGCGGCCTGCATTCAAGTTCATCGGGAAAGCCCCCCTGTCTTTGTCGCCATCCTCGCGTTGCTTGTCTGCGCCAGCAACAACCCGGCTAGAAACGATCCCAGTGCAAGACCAGTTCCAAGGGCCGTTTGTCAGGATTCGGCGTCGCCGCGGGATGGCCGATGGCGATCAAACTCACTATGTTATAGTCGGCGGGCGCGCCGACGATCTCCCGGATCGCGTCCACATACGTTTTTTTGTCGCCGGCGACCCAGCACCCGCCCAATCCGAGGGCATGGGCTGCGTTCAAGATATTGACGGTCGCGGCGCAGCCATCTTCAAGATAGTATTTCGTGTCCTTGCAAAGCACCACGATGCAAGCGGGCGCGTCGGCGATGAAAGGGCCGTGATCAACGGTCGCGGCGATGTGTTTGCGCACGGCGGCGTCGGTCACGACAACGAATTCCCACGGCTGGATGTTGATGGCCGTGGGGGCGAGGCGGGCGCAATCCACAATAATCTGTAAGGTCGTCCGGTCGACTGGCGTGGCAGTGAAAGCCCGCACGCTCCGCCGCGACCGCAAAGCCTCGATGGCGTCCATGTTGTCGGTCCTCCGGATATTGCGTCGAATCGTCCCAGAAAATCATGTGTCAACGTCATAGACTACCTTCGTCTCGGGGGCATGTCAAGGCGCGTTTTTACGTTTCCTGTCCGCTTTTTCCCGTTGCGGTCTGGATGGGGCAGAGGAGTCCTGGGGGGATGTTTTCGTTGCGTTGGACTCCGCGCTCGGACCGATCTGGGGAATGTCCGGCGTTGATGCTGTGGGCGATTCGAAACTGACGACCGGCTGGTTGGCGCTCCACGGGTCAAATTCGGGGGCGGCGGGCGGTTCCGCACGGGGCGCGGGCTCTTTTTCGCGCGTTGGCGGCAGGACGGGGGATGGCGCCGGTTCTTGGCGGGCGCTTGTAGGAGGCGGGGCGCTCTCCACGGCGTCAGTCGTTGTGTTCTGCGGCGCGACGGTTTCGGACGGATGAATGGTTGCGCGGGGGCTCGGAGCGGTCCGGGGCGTCAGCAGTTCGATGCGAAAGCCGGGCGCTTCAAACACGTTTGCGTTGGGATCGGGCCGGAGAATCACGCCGACGCTGGATTCAGGGTGAGCCGCGGTTTCGGTATCAAGGCTCGATGCCGGTTCGGCGATTGTCATGGGCATTGTCGGAGGCGAATGCGGCGTTGCCGGGGAAAGCGCTTGACGCTGCGGGGAGATAATGTCCTGGACCGGTTCGGACGGGGTTTTCGCAACGCGGCAATTTGCAGGGCCGAGCACGGCATAGGTGCGCGGGATCGTGTCGTGTGCAAGGAAGGTGCGTCGTGCTGCATCGAGGCGTTGTCCGGCGACGGGCTGCCATCCTTCTTTCGGGGCATATGCGTACAGGGTCAGGCGGTCCAGGTTTTCATCCGCGCAGACGGTCGAAGCGACGCGCATCTCGATATCGAGCGCAACCGGCGCGTCCTGTGGCGAG
>JAKJDA010000037.1:12589-12932 GCA_022706165.1 Candidatus Hydrogenedentota bacterium
ACAAACAGCGTGAATGGCGCCTGGTCCTGCTGGAGCGAAGCGGGCGGATCGAGCAACGTGGTCAGCCGCGCTTCGATGGGCGATCCGGTCGTGGATCGGTAGTGGAAACGGCCTTCCGTAGCGGCGGGACGCAGCGAAAAGGCCGTTCCGTAGGCCCGTTCGGCGTGTCGTTGAACGTCGTCGTCGTCGAAATAGGCCGGTTTTAGGCGGCGTTGGAGGAACAGCGTGAGTTGATCATCGTAGTGCGGCGATTCGTTGCGTTCCGATGCGCCGAACGGCACGACGCTGACGGCGCGGGGACGATCGGCGAATTCGACGGCCATTGCAAATCCATATCCATAGG
>JAKJDA010000380.1 GCA_022706165.1 Candidatus Hydrogenedentota bacterium
CTTTCACGACGACCAGCACGGCACGGCCATCATCGCCTGCGCGGGCATGATCAACGCCATGAGCCTGACAGACCGCGACATCAGCCAGGTGCGCCTCGTCTGCAACGGCGCGGGCGCCGCGGGCATCGCGTGCGCGCGGTATTACCAACTGCTCGGCGTGCGGCCCGAAAACTTGTTGCTCTGCGATAGCGCGGGCGTCATTTACAAGGGGCGCACCCAAAAGATGAATCCGTACAAGGAGGCCTTCGCGGTGGAGACCGACGCGCGCACGTTGGCGGACGCGATGCGCGGCGCCGACGTTTTCGCGGGGCTTTCCGTGGCCGATTGCGTGACGGCGGAGATGCTGCGGTCGATGGCGGACCGGCCCATCGTGTTCGCGATGGCCAATCCCAACCCTGAAGTGACGTACGATGCCGCGAAGGCCGCCCGGCCCGACGTGCTCATGGCCACGGGGCGTAGCGACTATCCCAATCAGATCAACAATGTGCTGGGGTTCCCGTTCATTTTCCGGGGCGCGCTCGACGTGCGGGCCACCGCCATCAACGACGCGATGAAGATCGCCGCCACCCGCGCCCTTGCCGATCTGGCCAAAGAGCCGGTTCCCTACCAAGTGATGCAGGCGTATCGGGTCGATCATCTCCAATTCGGACCGGAGTACATCATCCCCAAGCCTTTCGATCCGCGCGTGCTGATCTGGGTCTCCTCCGCCGTGGCGCAGGCGGCCATGGAGACAGGCGTGGCCAAGCTTTCGGTGGACATCGGCGAATACCGCGATCGCCTCGAAGCGCGGCTGGGGCATGCGCGCAAGATCATGCGCGTCATGATCAACAAAGCGCGCCGCGCGCCCAAACGCGTGGTTTTTCCGGAGGGCGACCACGCCCCCATCCTGAAGGCCTGCGAGATCATCCTGGATGAGGGCATCGCCCAGCCAATCCTGTTGGGCCCGCGGGCGAAAATCCAGTCCTTGACCGAAGAACTCGGCCTGGATCTCAAAGGCATCGAAATCATCGATCCCCGCGAAACCGATCGGCATGACGCTTACGAGGACGAGTTCTACCGGCTGCGCCAGCGCAAGGGCGTGACGCGCCAGGACGCACATGAATTGATGATCTTGCGCAACTATTTCGGCTCGATGATGGTGCGCCTGGGAGACGCCGATGGCCTGGTGTCGGGCCTCACTTCCAATTACCCGGACACCCTGCGCCCGGCGCTGCAGATCATCGGACCCCGGCCCGACGTCCAAAAGGTCGCGGGCATGTACCTCGCCGTGCGCAAGGAAAACGTCTTCTTTCTCGCCGACGCCACCGTCAACATCGATCCTTCCGCGGAGGAACTGGCCGAGATCGCCATCTTGTGCGCCCGCGCGGCCCAACGCTTCGACATCCCCCCGCGCATCGCCATGATCTCTTTTTCCAACTTTGGAGGATCGCGCGACCCGCGCGCCGAGAAGATGCGTCGCGCCGCCGACATCGTGCGTCTGCGACATCCCGACATCGTCGTCGACGGCGAGATGATGGCCGACACCGCCATCGACCCCGAAATACTGGCCCATCATTTCCCCTTCAGCGCCCTGCAGGGAGGCGCCAACATCTTGGTCTTCCCTTCGCTCGAAGCCAGCACCGTGGCGCACCGGCTGCTGCACCGCATGGAAGGAACGGAAACCATTGGGCCGATCCTGCTCGGCATGAACAAACCCGTGCACCTCCTGCAGGCCGGCGCCTTCAACGAAGTGGACGTCGTCAACATGGCGACCTTGGCGGTTGTGGACGCGCAAGAAGATTTCTCCATCTGCCAGGCGGCGCGCAAGACCTGCTAACAACTCCGCCAAACGGCATCTCCGCTGCTCCCGCGCGCGATTTTCCGCACGCGGGAGCAGCTTCTTTACCGCCCAGAATGCCGGCGCCTTCCCGTATGTGTCTTGCGCCCTCGTATCGCGGCGACCCAAAAACGAGGCTTGCGCATTTTGCACAGATCGCGGTATAGTGATAGTGGATGTGGTGAAATAGTCCGCATGACGCATAGCGCCTACGCCGTTGCAACCATGCGGAAAGAGCCGAGGCATGTTCCGAGGCCCCGAAAAGGGGGCCGTCCCCCTACGGGCGTGAAAGGAGGCGCGGTATGTTCACCCAGGGCGATATTCTTCTTCCCACCGATTTCTCGCGGTATGCCCAATATGCATTGCGCTACGCCATCGCCTTGGCGCGAAAATACGCTGGCCGCATCCATCTCGTCCATGTCATCGATGCAAGCTTGGTGGCTGCGGGAACGGCGCGCGGTTCGGGCCTTTCCATGGCGGAATTGCAGACGCTGTTGTACGCCATGCGCGATCAGGCCGAAAACCGGCTCGCGCATCTGGTTCGCATCGCGAACGATTCCGGCATCGAGGCCGAAATGCACATCGCCGAAGGCCGTCCTGCCGACGAGATCGTACAACTCGCCAAGTCGCTCAACTGCGACTTGACGGTGATCTCCACGTACGGACGGACCGGCCTGGACCGCATGGTGTGCGGCAGTTGCTGCGAGAAGGTGGTGCGCCGTTCGCCGGTTCCCGTCCTGTGCATTAAACATCCCGAACATGATTTTGTGACGGATCCCGAAGGCGAGATTTGCCTGCGCCGTATCTTGTTCCCAACCGATTTCTCGGATTTTGCAGCCCGGGCGCTGCCGTATGCCGAGTCGCTTTGCCGCGAATTCAACGCCTCCCTCGCGCTGGTCCACGTGTCCGAAATCCCGGTCGTTCTGCCGGAATTCATGCCCGATGCAACCGGAGCTTTCTCTTCGTCCGAAGAAACCTACGCGCGGGACATGCTCGAGCAATGCGCCGCCTCCATACCCGATATCCACGTCACGACACATGTCAAAATCGGCCTCCCCTACCGCGAAATCGTGGAAATGGCCGCCCAAGAGGCCGCCGATCTCATCGTAGTCCCCACGCATGGACACTCGGGCTTTGCCCATCTCCTTTTTGGCGGCGTCGCCGAAAAAATCGTGCGGCTGGCCCAATGCCCCGTGCTCACGATTCGACCGGGAGGCGCTCCCGCCGAGGAATCGCTTCGCCCGGCTATCCAGAGCGAAGAAGCCTTGGACGCCGTGCGTTGACCCTTGTCCGCCAGGCAAACGCCGCCTAACCGCAGGGCTATCGCATTAAAATCTGAGTTCCGGGCAGACCTTGGCTCGTTTGTGATTTGCTTCCCCTTTTCGTTTGGTC
>JAKJDA010000381.1:0-2867 GCA_022706165.1 Candidatus Hydrogenedentota bacterium
AAAAATCGCCGGATGGGACAACGACTACCTCAAGGAAATCCTCCTGGCTATGTGACTTTTAATGCGATAGCCCTGCGATTCGCTTCCTTGATAACGTTTTCTCCAATGGCTACACTATACGATGAGTGCCCGTAAGGAGGAGGCGACGCCTTGAGAGGCGTTTCTTGCGCTTGAGGGCGCGCGTCTTATGTCGCTGTCATGGTCCGGGCAACATGCAGTCGTTGAGACAGGCACGCTAACGAGCGAGGAAGTATGTTCACGATTCTCTCCCAGCAGGAACTTACCGAAAGCATTTTTGAGGTTGTTGTCGAGGCGCCGTTGATTGCGCGCGTGGCCAAGCCGGGCAATTTCGTGTTGGTGCGCGGCGACGAGCGCGGCGAACGCATTCCCCTTACGATCGCGGACAGCGATCCGGAGCGCGGCAGCATCACGTTGGTGGTTCAGGCGATTGGCAAGGGCACCAAGATGCTGACCAGCGTGAAGCCGGGCGATCAGTACTTGGACGTCGCGGGGCCTTTGGGCAAGGAACGCGACGTGCATGTGACCGGCAAGACGGTTTGTTGCGTGTCGGGCGGCCTCGGCGTCGCGCCGATGTTTCCGCACATGAAGGCGTATTTCGAGGCCGGCAATCGCGTCATCGCGATTATGGGCGCGCGCAACAAGTCGCTGTTGTTCTGGACGGACGAGGTCAAGAGGATCAGCCACGAGCTTCTCGTCAGCACCGACGACGGTTCGGAAGGTTTTCATGGGTATGCGACGCAGCTGGTGGATCAGCTTGTCGCGCGCGGCGAGAAGATCGACGAGGTCGTCGCGATTGGCCCGGTGCCGCATATGAAGGCTGTGGTCAACACGTGCAAGAAGCACAACCTTCCGGTGGTCGTGAGCTTGAATCCGGTCATGGTCGACGGCACGGGCATGTGCGGCGGGTGCCGCGTGACGGTTGGCGGGCAGGTGAAGTATGCGTGCGTGGACGGCCCGGAATTCGACGGCGCGGAGGTTGATTTCGACGAGTTGATGGCGCGTCAACGCGCGTATCGCTCGTTCGAGCAGGCGGCGCTTGAGGGCAAGAAAAACGGCCATGGGCATGTGTGCCTGTTGCGGGAACAGGTAGAGGGTCTGGAGGCAATCGTCGCCGGGCAGGAATCGAAATTGTCAGGCAACGATTTCTCGAGGCAATCCCTCTTTTTCATCGTCAAGACGATCGCCGATCTCGTCAAACATCGCCAGACCTTCGAGGAAGTGAAGGGCGTGATGTCCGATGCCGAGGCCGTGAAGGAAGCGTTGCGGTGCTTGTCGTGCGAGCGTCCGGTGTGCGTCGAGGGATGTCCGGTTGAAGTCGACATTCGCGGCTTTATTGGCGCTGTGCAGCAACGGAACTTCGCTCTGGCGGCGGAGATTCTCAAGGACAAGAATAATCTTCCGGCCATCTGCGGACGTGTATGTCCTCAGGAAAAACAATGCGAGAGCAAGTGCGTGCTTAGCCGGTCGTCGCGGTCCGTTTCGATTGGATCGCTGGAGCGTTTTGTCGCCGACTGGGAGGCGGCCAATGTGCCGCCTGCCGAATTCCACATCACGCCCAAGGGCAAGAAAGTCGCGGTAATCGGTTGCGGCCCTGGGGGGCTGACGTGTGCGGGCGATCTTGCGCGGATGGGCTACGAAGTCACCATCTTCGAGGCCCTGCACGACACCGGCGGCGTGTTGCGTTATGGCATTCCCGAGTTCCGGTTGCCGAACGACGTCATTGATCGCGAGGTCGATTACGTGAAGCGGCTCGGCGCCAAGATCGAGTTGAACGCGGTCATGGGCAAGACGCTGACCATCGAGGATTTGTTTGGCCAGGGCTACGAAGCGGCTTTCATTGCCGTGGGGGCGGGCGCGCCGGTTTTCCTGAACATTCCCGGCGAGAACCTGATCGGTGTATACAGCGCGAACGAGTTTCTGACGCGCGTCAATCTCATGCGTGCGTATCAGTTCGGCGAATATGAAACGCCGGTGATTGTCGGCGAGAAAGTGGCGGTGGTGGGCGCAGGCAATGTGGCGATGGATGCCGCGCGCGTCGCGGTCCGCATGGGCGCGAAGAAAGTGATGATTGTCTACCGCCGCTCCGACGCGGAAATTCCCGCGCGCGCCGAGGAAGTCGAGCATGCGCGGGAAGAAGGCATTGAATTCATGTTGCTGACCGCTCCGACGGCGATTTTGTCCGACGATCAGGGCCGTGTCCGCGCGATGGAATGCGTGCGGATGGAATTAGGCGAGCCGGATGCATCGGGCCGTCGCCGCCCCGTCGAAGTGCCGAACAGCAAGTTCACCGTCGAATGCGACATGGTCATCCCCGCGCTCGGCACGCGGGCGAATCCAATCCTGACCAAGAGCACCAAAGGCCTCGAACTCAACAAATGGGGCAACATCGTCGTCAATCCCGCAACCGGCGAGACGAATCTTCCCGGCGTGTATGCCGGCGGCGATATCGTGACCGGCGCGGCCACTGTGATCGAAGCCATGGGCGCCGGCAAAATCGCCGCGCGCTCGATCGATGCGTATCTGAGCAGGAAGGCGGAGGCGAAGACTCCGTAGCGGGATGTTGGCGCAGGTGCGCGCCGCGCCGTTTTTCTTGTCTTGTGATTCCTGCCGCCAAGCTTCGACCACAGGCCATGTGGACTGCAATTGGGGCAAAGAGGCGTCACGCCAAACCTGTGTCTGATTGGCCTCAGCGTGGGCGGGGGGGGGCGTGCGTTTCCGAGTCGTCGCGCAGGGAGCACGAGGCGATTTTGTCGCATTGATGACATCCATGCACGCGGTCTTCGAGCAGGTCGCACTCCGGGCCGATGCCGGGGGTGTGCTTGCGGATGAAGAGTTGCACGGCGAGG
>JAKJDA010000381.1:2877-3184 GCA_022706165.1 Candidatus Hydrogenedentota bacterium
CCCCTCCTACGGCGGTCAGCAGGGTCCGCAGCATTTCATCATTCCCCCGCGCCCAGCCCCGCGAAGCCCATGAAGGACATCGAGAGAATGCCGGCGATAATCAGGACAAAGCCGGCTCCTTTGATGACGGCGGGGACGTCGGCAAGCTCGAGGCGTTCGCGGATGCCGGACATGAGCACCAACGCCAGGGTGAAGCCCAACCCGGAGCCGACGCTGAACACGAGGCTCTGTGCCAGGCTGTAATCGCGCAGGGTCTGGAACATGGCGACGCCCAACACCGCGCAGTTCGTGGTGATCAACGGCAGGT
>JAKJDA010000382.1 GCA_022706165.1 Candidatus Hydrogenedentota bacterium
TGGCTCGCGATCTCCTGCGCGAGGAAACCCGCATGCGCGGACTCGGCCCCGGCCCATCCCAGGCGCTGCAGTTCGATCTCGGCGAATACGACGCGCACGAGCCGGAACGTTTCACGCACGACGCCGACTGGATGGCCAATGCGGTGCTGATTGCGAAGTCGGTCTATGTCTGGCTCGATCAACTCTCAAAGAAACACCAGCGGGGCATCACCCGGCTCGACGAGATTCCCGACGAAGAGCTTGACCGCCTCGCGCGTTGGGGTTTCACCGGCCTATGGTTGATCGGCGTGTGGGAACGGTCTCCCGCGAGTGCCGAGATCAAACACCGCATGGGTAACCCGGAAGCGGCCGCGTCGGCCTATTCCTTGTTCGATTATGAGATTGCTCATGACCTCGGCGGCCAGGTCGCGAGCGACAATCTCCGCGTGCGCGCGTGGCAACGCGGCATTCGCCTCGCGACGGACATGGTGCCGAATCACGTGGGCATCTATTCGAAATGGGTCATCGAACACCCGGATTGGTTTATTCAGACGCCGCATTCGCCTTTCCCCGGGTACCGCTTTACCGGACCAAATCTATCGCACGATCCGCGCGTCACGATCCAGATCGAAGACGGCTACTGGAACCACAGCGATGCGGCGGTCGTGTTCAAGCGCATCGACAACCATACCGGTGACACGCGCTACATCTACCACGGCAACGATGGCACGAGCATGCCGTGGAACGACACGGCGCAGCTCGATTACCGCAACCCCGAAGTGCGCGAGGCCGTCATCCAGACGATCCTGCACGTCGCTCGCATGTCGCCGATCATCCGCTTCGACGCCGCCATGACCCTAGCGAAGCGCCATTACCAACGCCTGTGGTTTCCGCGTCCCGGCGAAGGCGGCGCAATTCCGTCGCGTGCGGAATGCGGCATGGGCAAAAGTGACTTCTACGCCGCGATGCCGGAAGAATTCTGGCGACAGGTTGTCGACCGCATCCAAGCGGAAGTTCCCGACACGCTCCTGCTCGCCGAGGCCTTTTGGTTGATGGAAGGCTACTTCGTGCGGACGCTGGGTATGCACCGCGTGTACAACAGCGCGTTCATGAACATGCTGAAGCTGGAAGAAAACGCGAAGTATCGCATGACGATCAAGAACGTGCTGGAATTCAGTCCGGAAGTCTTGTGCCGCTTCGTGAATTTCATGAACAATCCGGACGAACTCACCGCCGTCGAGCAGTTCGGGCGCGGCGAGAAGTATTTCGGTGTTTGCATGATAATGGTGACCATGCCCGGTCTGCCGATGTTCGGCCACGGACAGATCGAAGGTTTCACCGAAAAATATGGCATGGAATACCGCAAGGCCTACTGGGACGAGGCCGTCGATGAGGGCCTCTTGCGGCACCACGAGCACGCGATTTTTCCGCTGATGCGCCGGCGTTACTTGTTCAGCGGATCGCGCGACTTCGCGCTCTACGATTTCTACACGCCCGAAGGTCACGTGAACGAAAACGTCTTTGCGTATTCGAATCGCTGCGGCCACGAGCGCTCGCTTATCATCTACAACAACGTCTACGGCGAGACACGCGGCTGGGTGCGCACCTCGACGGCGATCAATATCGGCCCCGCCGATTCGCCCCAGTTCATCCACAAGACAGTCGGCGACGGGCTCGGACTGCGCGGCGACAACAATGTCTATTACGTATTCCGCGACTACTGCGACGGACTCGAATACATTCGCCGCGGCAAAGACATCGTCGAACAAGGACTCTACGTCGAGCTTGGCGCCTACCGATACCATGCCTTTCTCGACTTCCGCGAAATCGTCGATGTGGATGGATCATGGGGGCGCATCGCAGGGCGTCTCGCGGGAGGGGGCGTAGCCAGCATCGACGACGCGTACGCCGAGACCGTCCTGGGGCCGATCATTGACTCCTTCCGCAAGGCCATGAACGCCGACTTGATCAAGGCGGTTGCTGCATCGACGACGCGAAAAAAAGGGGCCAAAGCGATCCGCGCGGAGTTCGAGACTGCATTGCTGGAATTCGTCGTCTCGCTGGGAGATCGCCTTGATCGCTTCATCGACGGCAAGCCGTTGGTTGACGGCATTCTCGACGATGTCACGTTCATCCAGCAGTACAAGGCCAAAGTGAAGACCCTGGACATCACCGAACAAGCGCGCGCGTTCCTGGCCGCGCCGCCGAAGCACGCCGCGACAAAACCTACAGGCGACCCATGTTTTCCGACGGCATGGGCGATTGCCCGCCGCCTCGCTCCCGTCTTCGCCAGTCCCGGACACTCCGCGGCGGATGCCAACTGGCTCGACCAGTGGCACCTGAAGGGCGTTATCAGCGACACGCTCGCCGACATCGGTTGGGAGGATTGGATGGCCCGCGAGGCCGCGTTGCTGATTCAAACGCTGGTGCGTCATGCCGGCGCGCTGGAGACGCGCGCGCCGCGCGAACTTGTCGCGCGCGTGGCGGGCCTGTTCGAAGACGAGCAGGTGCGCGCGTATCTGTATGTGAACCTTTACGAGGGAACGTTGTGGATCAACCGCGAGCAACTCGAATCATTGATGTATTGGCTCGTGGCGACCCAGGCGATCGCGTTGACCACCGCGCCGAAATGCGATCCGCTGGCGCGTGACGAGGCCATCCAGCTTTACTACGAGGCCGCGCAGGAAACGCTTCAGGCCGCCAAAGACGCCGGGTATCAACTCGAACGCGTGCTTGAAATACTGACGTAAAACCGCGGAAAAGCCTTTTGGAAAAACGGCTCTTCCCGGCTTTTTCCTACAACGTTTCCACCGTGATATGGCTATTCGTGTAAATGCAAATCTCCGACGCAATCGTCAGCGATTCGCGCACGATGGTCGGCGCGTCCTGATCGGTGTGGCGCATAAGCGCGCGCGCGGCAGCCAACGCAAATGGACCGCCCGAGCCGATCGCCAAGATGCCGTCGTCCGGTTCGATGACCTCGCCGCTTCCCGCAATGAGCAGCGACTTCTCCGCATCGCATACCGCCAACAACGCTTCGAGATTGCGCAGGTACTTGTCCGTGCGCCACTCCTTGCCGAGTTCAACGGCGGCGCGCGAGAGGTTGCTGCTGAATTGGCTGAGCTTCCCCTCGAACCGTTCGAACAGGGAAATGGCGTCGGACACCGACCCCGCAAAACCGGCCAGGACGCGCCC
>JAKJDA010000383.1 GCA_022706165.1 Candidatus Hydrogenedentota bacterium
CTATCGCCGAGTCCATTCGCCAAATCCTCCTGGACCCCGCCAACCACGCCATGAGTCCCACGACCGAACTGCTCCTCTACGAAGCGGCCCGCGCACAGCACGTGGCCGAAAAAATTCTGCCCGCGCTCGATTCTGGCCATGTCGTCTTGTGCGACCGGTTCATGGATTCCACCACGGCGTATCAGGTCGCCGGACGCGGGTTGGACCCGCAGGCCGTGGTGGGACTGCATACCCTGGCCACGGCTGGACTGCATCCGGACTTAACCATCCTGGTAGACGTCCCAGCGGAAGTCGGGCTGGCGCGCGTGGCCCAGACTAAAACGTCCGACCGGATCGAGAATGAGAATGTCGAGTTCCACACACGCGTGCGCGCGGCCTTCCTCCAAATCGCCAAGGCCGCACCGGAGCGCGTGCGTGTCGTTGACGGTACCCAGCCGATGGACGAGGTCACCGAAACGATCAGTCGCCTTGTGGACAGTGTTGTGAGGCCCACATGAGTTTTCGCGATATACGAGACCAGGACGTAGCCGTCAAGCTGTTGCGCAACATGCTCGTGCGCAACCGCATTCCCAACGGCCTCTTGTTCTGGGGGCCGGGCGGCATCGGAAAGCGGCGCACGGCCATCGAAATGGCCAAAGCGCTGGACTGCGCGCAGGCAAACGGCGATGCCTGCGACGCCTGTCTGCCATGCCGCAAAATAACCTCCGGCAATCATCCCGATGTCGCATACATCAACCCCGTCAAAAAATCCCGCATTATCGATGTGGAAACCATCCAGTCCATGAATGAACTGGCGTCGCTGCGACCGTTCGAGGCCAAATGGCGCGTGTTCATCATTCAGGACGCCGAGCGCATGGGCCTGCCGGCTCAAAATCATTTTCTGAAGACTCTCGAGGAACCGCCCGGAAACAGCCTGTTCATTTTGCTCACTGAGTTCCCAGGCGCGCTGCTTCCCACGATCCGGTCGCGCTGCCAACGCGTTCGGTTCGGAACGCTTCGCCCCGAGACCGTCTCATCGCTGTTGCGCGAACACAGAGACATCTCGCCTGAGATCGCCTTGTCCATCGCAGGCTTGGCACAGGGGCAGATGTCGCGCGCGCTGGATTTTGTTGACTCGGACAAGCGCGACGTAGCCCTGTCCATCATGCACCGCCTGCGCGATGGCGTCGACCCCATCGACTTGGCCGAGGAGTTCTCGAGCTTCCTCAATGCCAAACGAAAACAAATCGAGGCCGCCGTCAAATCCGACACCGATGCCGCCGACGCGGACGTTTCGCGCGAAGGAAAAGAGGAACTCAAAAAGCAGCAACTGGCATTGGCGGAAGCACTCATTCGACGTGATATAATGGATTTTGTATATTTGTTCGAGACGTGGTGCCGCGATGAAGAGATCTACCGAGCTCTCGGCGAGAGTTCGCACATCCTCAATCGCGACCAGTTGGATGAGTTGAAGCAAGCCAAGGGGGCCGACCTCGAGCGGCGGCTGGCCGCGCTCGATAAGGCCCGAGTATACCTGGAGCGCTTTTTGAACGAAGAGCGCGTGTTTCGGGATCTGTTTTTTGCGCTCGCCCAGTAGCGGCGCGCAGGAGTATATATGTTGCAAACAGTAAAAGTTCGGTTACGCAAACCGACGCGTATTTTTCAGTTTCTGGTGCGCGACATCGCGCTGTTTCCCGGCGACGGATGCGTGGTCCGCAGTGATCGCGGATTGGAATACGGGGTCTGTGTCGCCCCGGCACAGGATTGTCCAGAGAACAAAGCAAGCGCCTATCCGATGTCGGTGGTTCGTCTGGCCGATTGCAGCGATGACGCGGCCTACCGCCAACTCTTTGTGGATGAACAACGTGCGAAGGCCTTGTGCATCGGCAAGATCGTCGACCGCAAATTGCCCATGCGCCTGGTCGACGTCGAGTACACCCTCGATGGACAGAAAGTCATCTTCTATTTTACCGCGGACGACCGCGTCGATTTCCGCGAACTGGTCCGCGACCTCGCTCACGAGCTAAAGACGCGCATCGAGCTGCGCCACATACAGGTCCGCGACAAGGCAAAACTCGTCGGCGGACTGTCGGCTTGCGGGCGCGAACTATGCTGCGCGACCTGGCTGAGCGATTTCCTGCCCATCTCCATGCGCATGGCCAAGCGCCAGAACCTCTCGCTCAACCCAACCAAGATCAGCGGACAATGCGGACGGTTGATGTGCTGCCTAAGCTACGAAGACCATCTATACGGCGACAGGAGAAAGAAAGCGCCCATCCCCGCGCCTGAATCCGTTCCGTCCGATATCACCGCGGAGTTCGAGGAGGATCCCGAAGAGGATCTGGGCACCGTCGCCGCGGTATCCGATTTCGACGAACACGCCCCGGCCCCCGGCCACCAATGCGGCCACTGCCACGCATGCCACGACGACAGCGGCGTTCTCGATAATGCTGAGCAAGAAGAGCCAGCCGTTGCTGACGAACCAAGGTCCGACAAGAAGCGGCGCCGTTCTCGCCGCCGCCGCAAGCGCAAAAACCCCAACGCCGAGCCAGGCAACGCATCGCAAAATTGATGGCTGATAAGAACACTGCCATCGCCACCGGCTTGGTGGATACGCACTGCCATCTTCAAGCAGACGCCTTTGAACTCGACCGCGACGCCGTGCTCGAACGCGCCCTCAATCAACTCGAATGGCTGGTGGTCGTGGGCGACGATTTGCCATCCAGCCAAGCCGCCGTGGACATGTGCCGCGAGCGAGTCTTTGCCACCGTGGGCGTACATCCCCATCACGCGAACGCCGCCGTCGCGGCCGGCCAAACCCTATGGGAAGAGATGGCCAGCCTCGCCCGCCGGCCCGGCGTCGTCGCACTTGGCGAAATCGGCCTGGATTACTACTACGACTTCTCGCCTCGGCCCGAGCAGCGCACAATTTTTGCCAGGCAGTTGCAGCTTGCAGCCGACGTTCAACGCCCCGTTGTCATCCATAGCCGCGACGCCGACGAAGACACTATCAACATTATCGAGTCCACGGGCGACGCATTGAATGGCGGCATCATGCACTGTTTTGGCGGCGGCCCCGCCTTTGCTGAGCGATGCCTGTTTTGGGGCTTCTATATTTCATTCGCAGGGAACGTCACCTACCCCAAAGCCTCCATGCTCCGAGAGGCGGCGCACGTCGTGCCGTTG
>JAKJDA010000384.1 GCA_022706165.1 Candidatus Hydrogenedentota bacterium
CGGTGATGAAGCTATTCCCGATGTCGTTGCGGCAGGCGCAAGGGGCCGCCGAGCGCACGGTGGCCGCGCAACTCGCCGATTCCAAGTTCGGGACGTTGCGCACGGAGGGCTATGCGCGCGTCGCCCCCAATGCAGGGCGCTACATGCAGGACGCGGCGAGCGATCTGTCGATTCCTCCTGCGTTGCGTTTCACGATATCGTCGATCGAGCAGGTCGGCGATATCTACGGCATCTACGACGGGTACAGCACGAAGATTCAGCGCATGGGCGCATCGGATGGGGCGGGCCTCCATCGGGTCGTGTTCAACGTGAAAATGTACGATGGGCGTTACGAGCGTTTCGTGACGTACTTGGCCAACCCGTGAGAATGGATGGGCGCATGAGGATCGCAACAGGACTGGCGGGCGGCTGTGCGGGCCGGAGCGGATCGGGGCGCCGGCCTGTTTGCGCGCGGATCGCCGGGTTCACGCTGGTCGAGTTGATCATCGCCTTGGCGATCACGTCGACCGTGCTCGTGGCTATTGCGGGCGTGTTTGTCGGCAGCATGCGCGCCGTCCGCAGCGGCTACCAAACCATCGACGCCACGGAGCAGGCCCGCAATGCCGTCAATCTGATCCAAAACGATCTGCAATCGGCCTTCACCGCCCGCCAGTTCGGCGAGCATTATCATTTTTATGGAACGCCCATCGGCTTCACCTTCATTGGGGTTGCCGCCAAGTTGGGCAAGGTGTCCGTATCCGGGGACAACAACGACACGGGGCTTGCCCGGGTCACGTACGTCGTCTATCTGGGCGATCGCGTCAAGGCGCGCCGTTTTGCGGACACGCCTCCGTTAGCGGAATCATATTTCGCGCAGGGCATCGTTTCGCGGGAAGACATGACGCGCATCGAGGCGTCGGCTTTCGATACGACGGTTCTTCCGCCTTCCTTGCCGGGGGGGGGCAATGCCGATCCCGCTTCGCGGCATGTTTTCACGTTTCCGTTGCTGCGCGTCGTGGAGCCTGGGGCGCAGGACCTCGACAATTTTCCGGTGGACTGGGATTTTCTCATGGGCAACGGCGCGATCGGGGAGTTGCAGCCGCCTTCCGAGTCGGTGAATGTGCGTGCGGAACTCGCCCATGCCGTTGGGGACATCGATTTTTTGCAGCATCTGCCGTCGTTGAGCCCGGCGCAGCAGCAGCTTTTGGCCGCCAAGAAGCGGGAGATCTGGATTCGCATGCTTGCGGGCGATCCGAGCATGCCCAATCTCTGGGATCTCTGGCGTCAGACGTCGGCGCCTCCGCCGCAGTTGTCCTCCAATGTGGGCGACTATATCGTGGCCGTCAACCTGGTCTATCCCGAGTTGGAGGACCCGATCGATGGGAGGCCGCAGTATAGCGATTTGATTCGGAATGCGCTGTCCACGCGGTTCCAGTCGATGGCTCCTTGGGGCGGCGAGCGCGATAGGCGTCTTTTTGCGCCGTTTGATGTAAACGGAAATGGGTTGGAGGACATTGTCGTTCCTGATCCGAACGATCCGGTCAATGGGACGGTTTATCTGGATGATCCCGGGGCTCCTCCGCCCGACAGGCTCGATGCGTACCACGCGTACGCGCCTTTTGCGTACAACGCGTGGGCGCTGGAGGAGGGCCGGCAGAAACAGACGCCGTATTGGGGCGCGGAGCCTAACGTTCCGCAGTTGCTCGACAGCGGCGATCCGCGCCAGTACGCGGGTCCTGGGTCGCCGTTGACGCCGCGCATCCCGGACTTGGTGCGCGTGCGGTTGCGGTTCATTCTGCCGAGTCCGTACATCGGCGCGCCGGATGTGGTGCGGCTGTACACGCGCGCCATCGACATCCCCAGCGGCTATGTCCGAAAAGTCGAGGGGGGGTGATCGTGAGCAAGGAGAAGAACAAGACGCAACGGGATGAAAACGCGAAGAGAGACACTGTTGTGGGTCTTGGTTTTTCCTTTGTGTCCTATGCGTCTTTGTGGTGAATCTTAACTCGTAAGAGGAAATCGATGCGTACAGACGCGCCGGCAAAGATGACGTCCGCACCTGCGCGGCTCTTTCACGAGACGCGCGGCGCGGCTCTGTTGATTGTTCTGGGCATTTTGGTCATTTTGTTCGCGATCGCTCTCACGTTCTACACGACTGCCCGTTTTGAATTGCGTTCGGCGACCAATTATCGCAATAGCGTTCAGACCGATAGCATCACGGCGGCGGGTCTTGCGTACGCCATTGCCACCCTCGCGCATGACCGCGCCATCCACGCCGCCTACACCTCGCTGGACCACGCCTGGCGCACGTATTACAACGGCACGTGGATGTTCGGCAAGCCGTGGGTGGCGAAGCCGGGCAATACGGTTCCGCCCAACGTGCCGGGGCATTGGCCGCGCATTGAGTTCCCCCCCAACGCCACGGACGCCTGCGACGCGCTGTATATTCCCCGGCGCCAGAACAACGCGAACGATCCGTTTGGGGATTTTCTGGTTCCCAGCGAGCGGCAGTCCATGGCTGCGGCGGATACGCTTCCCGCTCAATTTGTGGATCAGCTGCTCGGGCCGCGCGACGTTGCCGGCAACCGCATGTATTCGCTCGGCGCGGATAATGACGGCGACGGTTTGCTCGATTCCATGTGGATTCCCGTGCCGATGGATCGCATCTTGGATAACGACGGGATCGATAACGATCTCGATGGATTCACCGACGGTCTGGATAACAACGGCGAGGTCGTCCGGCCTGGCGAAACAGGCGTTTTTCTTTATTGGGGCGGCAATGATGGCCTCGACAATGACGGCGACGGCTATGTCGACGAGCCGGATGAGCAGCGCATTTTCCTGACGTGTCCGATGGACCAAATCCGGGACGGCAGCGGCGCGCTCATTTCCATCAACTGGTCGCGCGTACAGGCGAGAGTCAACCTGGCGGCGCTTCGGGCGTATGCCAATATCCCCGAGGATGGGCGAGATCCGGATATTTCCATCGACCCCAATCGCGTGGACAGACTCGACAACGACCGTGATTTCATCGTCAACGAGGCGGACTATCACGTGATTCCCAGTCCGGCTCCGTCGCCGAACCAGCGGGCAAAGGCGTATAGCAACGTCATTGCGCCGGATTACCACGACCGGACCGACGTCGTGGTCACGGCGGCGG
>JAKJDA010000385.1 GCA_022706165.1 Candidatus Hydrogenedentota bacterium
CGTCGGCCCATTCAATGGTGAGCGCGCCGTAGACGAGGCGCACGTCGACCCGGCGATCGACGCGCCCGGTGATCATGCTGGCCAGCGCCGAGCCGCACGATCCGCTGCCGCTGGCCATGGTGATGCCGCTGCCGCGCTCCCAGATGCGCATGACGATGGCGGCGTGATCGATGACGCTGACGAACTCCACGTTCGTGCGCTGGGGGAACGCCGGATGATTCTCGATTTTCGGGCCAATCTCGGCAAGGTTGACGGCCGTGGCGTCGTCGACGAACACCACGGCATGCGGATTCCCGACGTTGGCGCAGGTGACTTTCACCTGGCAATCGCCAAGGTCGAGCGGCTCTTCAATCACGCGTCCAGGCGGGCCGATCATCGGAATTTCCGCGCGCTCGAACTTGGGCTTTCCCATGTTTGAACGAACCGTCAGGACGTTGCCGTCCCGAACATTCAAGCGCACGCGGTTTGGCCCGGCGAGCGTGTCAATGACAAAATCGGTCTTATGCGTCATGCCACGCTCGTACACGTACTTGGCGAAACAGCGGATGCCGTTGCCGCAGGTCTCGGCTTCGCTGCCATCGGCGTTGAATATCCGCATCCTGAAATCGCCCGACTCGCCCGGCAGCACGAGGATGATGCCGTCCGATCCGGCGCCCAGATGGCGGTGGCTCATCCGGCGGGACAACTCGGCGGGATCGGCGACCGCATATTTTTCGCCGTTTATAAAAAGATAATCGTTCCCCAGCCCGTGGAGTTTCGTGAATTCGATGGCCATATCGTTGTCTTTCAGGAGTTGTTCTGGGCGTTTTCCGCAAACGCGATCGCGCCCAAAACCAAGCGTTCGATCAAGACGGGAAACGAAATGCCCGCCACCGCCGCCGCCTGCGGAAACAAGGAAGTCTCCGTCATTCCCGGAATCGTGTTGATCTCAAACCACACAGGTCCCCGGTCGGTCAGTATCATATCACTGCGGCTCAGCCCGCGGCAACCAAGGGCGTCATGGGCCTTGACGGCATACTCTTGCACGAGGCCCGTCATGTCTTCCGGAATGCGTGCAGGCGTGATTTCTTCAGAAGCGCCCGGATCATACTTGGCGGCGTAATCGAAAAATTTCGACGTCAGCGGGCGTATTTCCGTCACGGGCAAAGCCCACGGGCGCCCCCCCGGAGCAACATCCATCACGCCGCACGTCAACTCGACGCCCTCTAGGAATTCCTCCACCAGAACGGTGTCGCCATACGAAAGCACGTCCAACAAGGCGGATTCAAAATGTTCCGCAGTGTCCGGAATGGCCATGCCAATGCTGGACCCCTGGCATGGGCTTTTGATCACGCAGGGAAAACCGATCCGCGTCGTGATCCGGGCGATCGTCTCGTGCGGCACGGAGTCCCATTCGCGCCGCGTAATGATTTCATGCCGCGCCACGGGCACGCCCGCTTGGCTGACAACGGCCTTCGAACGTATCTTGTCCATGGCAAGGGCGCTGGCCGCGCAGCCCGGACCGGTGTACGGAATGCCAAGCATGTCGAACATCCCTTGAATGCGTCCGTCCTCGCCGAAAGGACCGTGCAGCGCGAGGAACACGCAGTCAATCCGCAACGCCATCAACTGGGGCAAGGCCTCATGCACATCGATGGCAGGCGTTCCGAGCAGTTTCCACTTTCCATTGCGCGTAATCGTGATGGGGGTGACGTTGAATTTGTCGCGATCGATGCTGCCAACGACCATCGCGCCGGTCTTCACCGAAACATCGTGTTCAGAACTGATGCCGCCCATCAGGACGGCCACGTGATGCTTTCTCATGTGCAGGGCCACTCCTCCCGCAAACCCACGCCGCTGCATTCTCCCGGCGCGCTATCGCCTCGCCGTCCCCTATCCATGACGTTCGCTATCGTGGGCGTTGGTGGCCACAGGATAGCACAAAAGCATTGTCGACGCGAAGAACTGAAAAAACGGGAGAATCCGGTAGCTACGTCGCAAGCTTGATGATACGCACTTTGCTGGGAGCATCCACGTGCGTATCGACGGAGCCGTCAGCGCGTTTGCGGTGCTGGACTTTGACCGGACCGAAGGGCGTGGCCATTGAGCCGCTGGCGTATTCGAGGTCGCCGAGATGCGGGCGCACGCGAACGGAAGCGCAGCCAGGTTCGACCGGCGCAAGGCCGAGCACGTGTTCGATGAGCCATGCCGCCGGACCGCCCGCCCAGCCGTGACAAAAACTGTGGCGCAGGCCCTTGTAACAGTAGTTGCCGAAGTCGGCATGCAAGTCCTTCTTGCCCGGCGGGACGAGTTCGTCGATGCGTCCGGCGTTCTCGGTCCATTCGAGTTGGAAGTCTTCCCAGAACGTCGTTGCGCCGCAATCGAGCATCGCGCCCCAGTATTTGCGAATGACGTCCAGCGCACCGGTATAATCGCCCGCAAGCGCCCGCGCCTGGAGGACGTAGTAGCCGTAAAAAGTGCTGAGATCGGACAGGGGATTCGCGGCAAGCGTTTCGCGGTTTGTTTTCTCTGCATCAGCCAAGCCTGCCAGGACAAGCATTGCATTCGCGACTTTTCGCGGCGAGGGCGGGGGGGCATATCGCCGCAACTGTTCCGCCGCCAACTGGCATGCCGCTTTCTCCTCGTCGGCGTCGAGAAGGTCGCACAACTCCGCGCCTGCGGCCATCGTCATCGTCATCAGCGCCTGCAAACCCACGTGGATCGCGCCAGGGTCCTCGCTCGACGGCCAATCGAGAAAACGTCCGCCCGTCAACTGCTCGCGCCCGTCTTCGGCGATATGCGTGCGCAGGTGTTTCAGCAGCGGCAACAGGTAATCTCGCTGTTTGCGCAGATAGCCGGCATCGCCGTGGAAACGGTGCCACGCATGATGCACCAATACCCACCACATCGAATACGAACTGATGCCGTGCATCCACTCGGGCAGCGGCCAATGATCGCGGACATAGTCCAGCGTCTCCTCGACCACGCGCTGCCGCCCGAAGACGTTGCAGATCACCATCGTTTCGGGATGCAAATCGCCGATCCACGCCAGCCGGTCGCGTTTGATGCCGTCCCACACGAGGTCTTGCATGCAGCAGTGCACGGTGTATGTCGCCGTGCGCCAGATGGCGTTCAAACGCTCGTCGTTGCATTC
>JAKJDA010000386.1 GCA_022706165.1 Candidatus Hydrogenedentota bacterium
ACCCTGGCAGAGAATATCGCGTTTAACACATCGGGGGTCGAAAGCGTTCGGAATGAGATGCGAATCGTGATTCCCAGGCCGTCTGGTCCGGATGAGGCGCCGGGCATTGTACAAGCCCCTGCCGCTCCCGAGCCCGTCTCCGACGAGGATTCCAGGACCGTTTCTTCCGAGGGCGAGACGCCGGAGGACGTGGTCAGCGCGCCGTTGCCGCCCGTTGCGGTTCCCGCGATCCCGGAATCGACCGCCCAGACGTCTTCGACTGAATCAGACGCCGAGGAGGTCGATCTCGAACCGCTGGGATCGGCGCGGCCCAGGAAGGCGATTACATGCAGTTTTTGGGAACGGCGGGAGGGCGGCATGTCGTGGCGCGGCAGTTGCGCGCCTCAGGCGGCATTTTTCTCCGACTGGAACAGGTCCATATATTGATGGATCCGGGCCCTGGATCTCTGGTGCAATGCGTGAAAGCGGCGCCGCGCGTCGATCCGGCCAATCTGGATGGCATCGTTGTCACGCACGGGCATATCGATCACGCAAACGACGTCAACATCATCATTGACGCCATGACGGGCGGAGGGGATCGCCCTCGCGGCACGTTGTTCGCTCCACGTCCCTGTTATGAGGGCAATACGTCCGTTTTGTACCATTATTTGCGTGATTTTTTGAAAGAGATCGTGCCGCTTGGGCCACGGCGGGAGTATGCGATCGGCAACGTGCGGTTCCGCACGTCCGGGGCGCATCATCACTCTGCGGAAACGTATGGCGTCATCTATCGGACGCCTCGCGTTTCGATAGGGTTCATGGTCGACACCGTGTACGATCCGGACTTGCTTGATTCCTATCGCGGCGCCGAGATGCTGGTATTCTATGCCACTTTCCATCGCCGTGCGGACAACCCTTCGACCCTGCATTATTCTGTCGAGGATGCGGAGGAGGCTATCGCCGTTCTGCGCCCCCGCAAGGCGTTTCTCACGCATATGGGTCTTTCGGTTCTTGCCGCCGGCCCCGATCGGGTGGCAAAGAAGCTGTCCGACAAGCTCGGCGTCGAAGTCATCGCGGCGCAAGACGGCATGGTGGTGGGTCTTCCGTAAGCCGGCGCCGCGCCCCGTTTAGTTCCGCAACGGCTTCCCGGTTTCCAGCATGTGCCGCAAGCGCGCAACGGTCTTTTCGGCGCCGCACAGCGAAAGCATGGCCTCGCATTCCAGGTCCAGAATGTCCTGCTCGCTCATGGCGCTTCCGGAGAGCCGGTCGCCGCCGGTGAGAACGCGGGCGAGCTTTTCGGCGATGAGCGCATCGTGCTCGCTGGCGTATCCGCCCTGCGTCATTTGGTAGACGCCGACACAAAACGCCGCGTGCGCAGCGTCGCCGAGGGCCGTCAATTTGGCCGGGCGCGGCGGGGCATAGCCCATCTTGACGAGGCCGAGGCACACGTCTTTGGCGCGTTTGATTTGGTGATCGCCGTTGATGGAGACAACGTCTTGATCGGAGAAATAGCCGAGTTCGATCAGTTCGGGGCCGCTCGTGCTGACCTTTGCGAGGGCGATCGTCTCGAAGGCGCGGCGCACGTAGGGAAAGGGGTCTCCGTCGGGGACGTTCGCGGGCACGTACGCCAGGGCGCGGCGGAGCATCTCCTTGGATCCTCCGCCTGCGGGGATGATGCCGACGCCAAATTCGACGAGTCCGCCGTAGGTTTCGCCCGCGGCGACGATCCTCGACATGTGCTGGCACATCTCGATGCCGCCGCCGAAAGCGTAGTGATGCGGCGCGCCGACGATGGGGCGCTTGCAAAAACGCATGGCCATGTTCACGTCTTGAAAGGAGCGGATGATTTTCTCGAGGGCGTCCCAGCGCCGGTGCATAATTTCGCCGAGGACGAGTTTGAGGTTGGCTCCGGCGGAAAAGTGATCGCCTTGATTGCCGACGACCATGCCTTCGAATTGTCCTTCGTTCAGCAGGCGGACGCCTTCCTGAAGCATGGCGACGAGGTTGCCGTCGATGGTGTTCATTTTCGAGTGAAACTCGGCGCATAGGACGCCGTCGCCGAGATCAACGAGGCTGCATGAGTCTGTCTTCGCGACCGTTCCGCGGGATTGCTTGAGATTGGCCAAGACAATCACGTTGGGGTTGGATGCGATGGGTTTGTATTCGCCGGAGGCAAGGTCGAAGTGATAGAGCGCTCCGTTCAGGGTTTTATAAAACGACGAATGGCCTTTCGCCAGCAAGCGTTCGGCGATTGGCGGCAATGAGAGGCCTTCTTGTTTCATGCGGTCGCAGACGTACGGGACGCCGAGCAGGTCCCACGTTTCGAAGATGCCGATTTCCCACGCGAATCCCCATTTCACGGCGTTGTCGATGTTGACGATGTCGTCGGCCATTTCGGGAATGCGGTTGCCCGCATAGATGGCCGTGTTTGCGAAGACGGACCAGACGAACTGGGCGCCGGGATCGTGGCCGGTGTGCATTGATCTGATTCTATCCGATAGTGAAGAGACGGTCTTCGCCGCATCAAGACAGGGGAAGGCGGTCTTCTTTTGGGGAACGTAGTCGAGGGTGTTGATGTCTATCGTGAGAATGACGGGCCGGCCGCTTTCGTCGCGCTTGTCGGTTTTTTTGTAGAACCCAGCCCCGGATTTGACGCCGAGCAAGCCTTTTTCGATCATGGCCTTCAACCATGGCGCGGGCGTCATGAGATCGCGCGCTTCATCGCTGGGGCAGTTGTCATGGACGTTTCCGATGACGTGGACATACGTGTCGAGGCCGACAAGGTCCATGGTCCGCAGCGTGGCCGAGGGGGCGTGGCCGATGATCGGCCCCGTGAGCGCGTCTACGTCCTCGACGGTCAGGCCGCGTTTCGGAAATTCGGCGAGAAGATATTGCGAGAGAAAGGTCAGGATGCGGTTTGCGATGAAATTGGGCGTATCTTTCGCATAGACCACGCCCTTGCCCAGCGCGTCTTCGGCGAAACGGGCCATGAACGCGACCACTTCCGGCGAGGTGTCGGGGGTTGGAATGATTTCGAGCAATTTAAGATATCGGGGCGGGTTGAAAAAGTGGGCGCCGAGAAAGTGGGCGCGCATGTCGGGGTCCATCGGCTCGAGCATCTCGCGAAT
>JAKJDA010000387.1 GCA_022706165.1 Candidatus Hydrogenedentota bacterium
TATGTATGTCCCCGGAATAGTCCAGCAGTGCCCGCCGAACATCCCGTCGGAACCCTGGGTGAAGTGCCGCCCGTTTTCCTCAACGAACAGGCTTGGCGTGTATTCCTCGGCTATCACGCTCCCCAGTCCAGTGCCTATGGTCGCGCGTTCGTCGAAGGCCAGCTGCAGCGCCTTCGCCGGCAGGTAGCACGGCATCATAGTAATATCTGGAAAGCCATAGTCCGCCCAGCTCATGCCAGCCACCTCCCTGTTACATAAATCGCCCCGGTAGTGTGCTGCTGAGTAATCTCGCCGCCGATATACGACGCTATAAGGAAGTGGGCCGCCCGTGGATTGGGCAGATATGGTGAGTCCGCGATGTTTCCTTGGTGGACATCGGTAAACCAGAAGGGCGACGTAGTCCTGTACTCCAGGATTACATAAATGTCACCCTCGGTAGTTTCCAGCAGGGTCTTGGGGAACTTCTGTGCGCGACTGCCGGCGAAGATTATCCCCGCCGTGCCGTCTGCCTTCCTGGCGCCATCATAGATGTAAAGGCTGCCTTCCAGCATCCCGACCTTGAATTGTCCCTTGTAATCATCGCCAGCCCCTTGCCCTCCCGATCCGCTCGTGCGGATCGCAGAAAGCACCGTCCCTGACGGCGTGCGAACGGCGGCAATGGTGCGACCGTCGCCACGGACGCGATTGGCGGCCATCTCGTCATAGAGTTGGCCAAACCATCCGTTCGGAATTCGTTGTCCAGATTGTGGCCGTTGCAGCGTCATGAATACAAATCCTCATCCCATCCGGTATCAGCGTAGATGTGCTCCGTGGTGACGACCCATAGCCGTCCCTCGCGCGACATCGTGCTATTATTTATCAGCCAGTATTTGGAGGCGATGTTGTAACCGAAGCAATAACCCGGCGCCGACAGCCTGCCGATCTTGCGGACCTTAGCGGCGGCGTCCTTGCGCTTCTTGAAATACTCGGTGACGCTGACGACCGGCGCCGGATAATTGAACGCCTGCACGCCGGGCTTGGTGCGCGCTATGGCGATGTGCCAGCCTTCTGGCGGAGCGTCCGAGTCTCCCCACTTGACTGTGCCTTGCAGGGCGTCTGGAATTACGGTGTCGGTTGCGATTGTGTAATTCCAGGTCCCAACGCTTACAGCGACACCGTCTTTCGCCCATAGGTCATGATTCCAAATAGCCCGGTAATTCGCGCGCGACTCCAACGGCTTCTCAAAAGTCGACGCGTTGCAGGAGTACACAATGTCTCCCGCCTCGTGTTCGTCATCGGTCGGATTGGCCTGAAACACCATCGTCAGCGTCGCGTATGCCTCGTTGTAGGCGATGCCGGACGCGAACCGGTTAAAAAAGCCGTCGTCGTATTCCTCGTTGTGTTCGTAGGCCTCAAAGATGGTCGCTGCGTCGGCCTTGCGGCACATCCAGAGGCGCGTCACGGCGTCGCCGGAAACTGCGCCGTCGCCCACGGTTGCGATGTGTTTAGGAAGTGCCATTGATTACCTCACGGAAAGATCATGCCGCCGGTGCGCGCGGCGTTTTCAATCACGGCCAGCTTGGAGTCCACGGCGGTCAGGATGTCGGTTTGCTTCTTGGCCTGCACGGCGGCGGTGTCGGCCTGCGCGCCCCGGCCGCCGGTGTAGCCGCCGACGCGGCGGAGATTGTCGGCGGCTTCCTTGGCGCTTGTGCGCGCGGCGGTGCCGACGTTACCAGTGGAGTCGCCCGTCATGGCGGCCTGCGCGGCCTTGAGTTTCAATTCCTCGGCGTCTTT
Source organism: Candidatus Hydrogenedentota bacterium (assembly GCA_022706165.1). Taxonomy (GTDB): domain Bacteria; phylum Hydrogenedentota; class Hydrogenedentia; order Hydrogenedentales; family SLHB01; genus JAKJDA01. The sequence continues at coordinate 1,774 of JAKJDA010000387.1, forward strand.
GATGCCCTTTTTGGCCTCGTTTAACTTGGCTGCCTCTGCGTCGCGTGATGCCTTGGTGGCGGCGGCCTTGACCTTAGCCTCCTGTGCGGCGGCCGCGTTGACCTCTTTTTTTCGCGCGGCGTCCTGCCCCATTGCGGCGCGACGAGCGGCCTTGTCGGCTTCGGTGACTGCGCCGGTTGTCATGGCTTCTGACGGGCGACCGAATATTTTATTTCCAAGCTCGCCCTGCTCTATCCCCCACATTTTCGCAAGCGGGTTATAGCTGATTGCGTTTGCTGCCTTTCTTGTCCACTTCGCAAGCGTTCCCTCTCCGGCGTCGTATGCCTCTGTGCCGGTCTTGATGCCTGCGCCTTCCATCCGCTTGGCATTAGTCGAAATAGCGTCCAATCCCTCGGCTATCTTCGCGAGTTGCAGAATAAATCCTGAATTGACCGCCCACGCCTGCAAGCTGAAACCAATATTACTGATAACATCTTTGTACTGGCTCGCGGCTAGAATGTGCTCATCGCTGATAACGCCACCGCGCGCCTCAAGCTCTGCGCCAAGGGAGAGATGGTCTTTCAAAAAATTGTTAAGTTCGGTGAAGTTCCGCCCGAACAGCGCGGCGGCGGCGGCGTCTCTTAATGTCGGGTCTTCCATTAAGTTTAATCGCTTGGTCACCTCGTCAAAAAGCTGCTCTGGGCTGAGCGCCTTGATTTGCTCTACGCTCATGCCTATCATGGCAAATGCATCCGTACCAGATCGCAACCCAGCGGCGGCCTCGCCGGCAAGTTTCTTAATGCGCGAAAATCCAGACGTCACGGCCTGAAAACTGGTGCCGCTTCGCTCGGCGGCGAACTGCATTTTTTGAAAATAGGCAAATGACACGCCGATTTTTGGGGCGTTGTCTTCGATCTCATCCATCTTGTCAATCAGCTTTTTGGCCTGATTGACGGTTGCGGCAATGCCAATCCCCATTCCGAACATTCCGGCAACAGAACCAAGCGCTCCTTTGACTTTATCAAATGCGCCAGTAATCCCGCTCCCAAGCCCTTTCGCGTGGCCTAAAACGGAGTTCATGCCTTTTTTGGCATTCTGCCAGTTTGCCCTAATGTTTATTAGCATTTTTCAGTTCTTCCCATTCTTTCAGGATTTCCAGCCTTGCGTCCACCTGCTCTTTAGATGGCTCGTAGCGTTCAGGATATTTGATCTGCCACGGATGCAACTGGCCTTTTGCTTCCCGTTCTCTGGCGGCTTCAAGTTCCTTTTTCAGCACCTCTCTGTTTGCCTTGCGCTCAACCCCGGCAACTCCCTCGCGCTTTGCGTCGGCTGCAATCAGGTGTCCAAGTGCCTC
>JAKJDA010000388.1 GCA_022706165.1 Candidatus Hydrogenedentota bacterium
TCATCGTTTGGGGAGATTGCCCCGCCCCTCCTTGTTTGCCATGGCGCGCGCCGCGTTTCGTCCTGGCATCGGTGTGCGTCCTATTGAAGAGAGCGATGCGGACTGGCTCGTGAAGTGGGAGAATTGGAACGAGGCGACCTATTTCACGTATTCCATAGGAGGAGCCTTGCTCACTACCAAGTATGACCGCGAAATGGATGCGGCGCATCCTTCTCTGGACGTGCAGGAAATGGTGTTGACGAAAACCGACGGGACCGCTTTCGGGTTGGTGCGCTTGCAGCCGGAAATGCTCGACGGCGTCGTGCGTGCGCGGGTGTATCTTCGTCATGAAGCGGACTATGCCGACGAATCCATCCGCAAAGGGTTCCGGGGGCTGCTCAAGGAGGCCTTGGGGCATCAGTCGTTGCGTCGGGCGCTGGCGCCGGCAGGCGCGCATGACGCATCCTTGCGATCGTTCCTCGAGGGATCCGGTTTTACTCGGATCGGCGTTGAACGCGAGGGGCTCTATCTGCACGGTCGCTATCTTGACGTGTGGCATTACGAGGCTGTTTCTGACGAATTGTGATATCGATAAGCTTGGGTGTTCCTGTTCCAAAAGTCCATAACTCGCATAAGGCAGACATTCCGTGATTCTATGCGCTTTGTTTTTGGCCGCTGTTGCACTAATGCTGTTGTTGTCTGATCGCGCCCATGCCGATGGCTCGGAATTCACCGTCGAGCCAGGGCCTGGACCTTTTCCATGGACGCATCTCTCTCCTCAAAACGACGCCCGCAATTTTCACTTCGCCATCCTGGCCGATCGCAGCGGCGGCATTCGCGATGGCCGCTTTGAACACATTGTCGATCGCCTCAATCTTTTGCGCCCCGAGTTCGTTGTGCATATCGGCGACATTATCGAAGGGGCTCCCAACGATATGGCCGAAGTCAACGCGCAATGGGACGAGGCCTTTGAACTCATCAAGCCGATCGAGGCGCCCCTCTTCATCGTACCCGGCAATCACGATGTGAATAATCTTGCCCAGGCCAAGGTCTGGGAAGAACGGCTGGGGAGGCTCTACTATCATTTCCTGTACCAAAATGTCCTATTTCTTGTGCTGCACACCGAGGACCCTCCCGGAAAGCAAATCAGCGCCGATCAAGTCGCCTATGCCGCGCGCGTGCTTGCCGATCATCCGGATGTTCGGTGGACCTTCGTGTTGCTGCACGTGCCGTTGTGGATGTATTCGCACGAGCATCGGTGGGAAGAGATCGAGGCCTGTCTTGCGGGGCGCAAGCACACCGTTCTAGCGGGCCATATGCACGAATACATCAAATACGTTCGTAACAATGCGAGCCACATCGTTCTTGCGGCGAGCGGGGCGTGGACTTTTGGACGTGGCCCGGAATACGGCGAGTTCGATCACATTACGTGGATTGCGATGGACGACAATGGCCCGCGCATCACGAACTTGCTGGTTGACGGCATCCGCAATGAAAACGTCAACACCATCGAGATGCGCAAGGCGCTCATGCCTGTGCGCCGGGGCGAGATCGTCACCTCGACGGGCGCGTGGTGTTCGGGCGATCTTTTCACGGGCGGCGCCACCCGGCTGCGTTTGTGGAACCCGCTTGATCGCCCCATGGATTTTCAACTGCTTTTGCACCCTTCGCGCCAAATGGAGCCCAGCGTCACGGCCATTGAGCGCACGCTTGCCCCGCGCGAGGATCATTACGTTGAAGTCCGCCTGCACGCCCCCTCTCCCCTTTCGTTTCGCGAGATAGACCCGCTTCGTGCGACGTGGCGCATCGCTTGTGATTTTCCGGGCCGTGAGCGCGTGCACATGCATGGCGCGCATCGTATCGTCGTCGATGGCGTCCATGTCTGTCCGCGCCGGACGTTTGATGGAGCCGTGGATGCGCAGCTTGATAAATGGGGCGAGTTGCCGTGGCGTTGTCTCGAACCCGGGCAAATCTCGCAGTGTCCTGACCAGTGGGCCGGGCCCGCGGACTGTTCGTTCCGTTTTGCCACTGCCTACGACGAGGATTACGTGTATGTCGCGGTGCGCGTGACCGATGACGTTCCCATGTTTCGGGGACGCAAAGACCCTTGGCGCAAGGACGCCGTCATCATTCTTCTCGACGCCCGGTCGGAATCGGAGCGAACGACATTGGACCACCGTTGGGTGAACACGGAGATGGAGTGGGAACTGGCGCGGATGTACGGACGCTACCCCGGTCCAGGGGCGTTCCGCGACTATCTGTTCTTGGGTGTGTCGTTGGGCGCGACGCCTGAGGAATGCACGATCTACGAAGAGCATTTGCAGCCTGCGGGACTGCGCTATGCCTCTCGTCTGGAACCGGGCGGCTATGCCGTCGAGGTGGCGGTTCCTGCCGCATACCTCAACGCCCGGCAGAATTATTCCTGGAACGCCTTTCGTTTGAACATCAGCGTTTTCGACTGCGACGGCAATTACGCAGGTCCTCACAAGGCCCTGTGGTGGCGACCTTCCTGGAGCAGCGCCGAGAGCGTTCCGAACCAAGGACTTTTCCGGAAAGGGTGAATGCCCGCCCCATCGCACGGGAGGCAAGTTACCGCGTCTTCATCCCCTGATCCGCCGCAGCACGAATTCGGTCAAGCTTTGGGCAAGCTGTTCTTCCCCAAGAAAAACAACGCCCGTGTGCTCTGACCTCAGGAGCGTCGCCTCCATTTCGCTATGGGAACAGATGGCGATTTCGATGGATGGATTCAACCTCTTGGCCACTTCCGCCATCTGCCGCACCTTCATGACGTCCGGCGTGGTGATGACCAGCAGGGCGGCGCGTGCAACGTGCGCTTGCGCCAATGCCATGGCTGTGGATGCATCCCCATACACCGCGGGGACATCGCGTTCCCGAAGACGTTCTACGGTTTCCCGGTCCCGGTCTGCAACGACAAACGGTATCCCGCGCGCCCGCAACGCCTCGCAGATGCGGCGTCCGACGTGCCCATGGCCGACGACGACGACTTGCTTTGAGAGGTATTTTTCGTTGGTGGCCGATGGCAGCATGGACAGCGGATCTTCCAACGCTCCCACAGGTCTTCGCGGCGAGGCTTGTGCGGAAAGCAGCGTATCGCCCGCCTCCC
>JAKJDA010000389.1 GCA_022706165.1 Candidatus Hydrogenedentota bacterium
GAAATGGATCAAGCCACGCCGCTGGGCGATTCTTTCAAACGTCCAGAGCCGTTTCTGCCCGCATCCCTCGACGACGCGATTCAGCGTCATCGCCGCAATACGGCGCATTGCTATACGCTGGGCCAAGGCATGTGGTTTTACGATTTTGGCCCGGAAGGAAGCGGCGGCTGGTGGGATCACCCGGAGTTGCTGGCCGAAGTCCGGCGTTTACGTGAACTGGGCGATGCCCGCATGGAGACGCCGTGGCAATCAGCGGCCGATGTGTTGCTCGTGTACGACACGCAATGCTTCTATTACCTTGGCCTCCAACGGCACAACGTCGATCCCGTAGCGTTGCCCTCCATCAACCGAACCATCGCGGAGGCGTATCGCAGCGGCGCAATCTTCGACACGGTCCATGTCGACGACTTGCCGCGAATCGATCTCGCGCCGTACAAGGTCATCGTTTTCGCCTACACGCCGTTCCTCACCGACGAACGTCGATCGGGCATTCGGGAACGCGTCGCGTGCGATGGCCGCACGATAATTTGGACGTACGCGCCAGGCTATACCGATGGGGAGACGCTCGATCTCGGGCGCATGTCGGACCTAATCGGCATGCAACTGGGTCTTATGCACGCACGCGCGCCGCGCGAACTCCACGTTCCCGCGGATACGTTCCGCGCGGGATTTCCAGATGTGTTCTACGGCATCGATCAGCCTTTCGTTCCGTTTTTTCACGTGGACGACGATCGCGCCGAAACCGTGGGGCGCTATGCCGGGGGGCGGTTTGTGGCTTTGGCGCGTCGGGCGTTTGACGATCACATTGCCTGGTTTTGCGGACTGCCGCTCAGAAATCCATGCCTGATGCGCGAATTGTTCCGGGCAGGCGGAGCGCACATCTGGAGCGAGCATAACGACGCGCTGTTTGCGAGCGCCGATCTGTTGTGCGTTCACACGCATGCCGGCGGAGACCGACGATTCATGCTGCCCTCGGGCACGGCATTGGCAATGACGCTGGCCGTTGGATCAACGACGCTTATCGACGCGACGACGGGTGAAGTGCTTTTGGGGTGACACAAGAGGAGGCGCCGGGAATGGTTTCACATCGTGTGGATGTGCAGGGATCATGGGAATTGACGTTCTTTCCAGAAGGGTCGAAGAGCGTTGCGTCTCCCGCGGATCTGAAACGCGAGAAGCTTTCTTGGATCGAGGCGAAAGCGCCGGGCAACGTGGAGTTGGACCTGATTCGCGCGGGTCTTCTGCCGGAAGACCTTTTCTTTGCCGACGCCATTCGGCAACTTCGGCCCTTGGAACAGAACGAGTGGTGGTACATGCGCGAGGTCGTGGTGAGCGACCTCGGCGGGATGCCGTGGGACCTCGTTTTCGAGGGGATCGATACGCTTGCCACGGTATGGGTCAACGATGTGGAAGTGGGCCGCGCCGCGAACATGTTCATCGAACACCGCTTCGATGTCACGGCGGCGCTGCGGCCCGGTCGCAACGTCATCACGGTGCGTCTCGGTTCGGCGATGGCGGAGGCGCGCCGACGCGGCTACGACATGTGCTACGGCAGTTGGGAGCGCCGCAACGAGGCCCTGTTCCTCCGCAAGGCGCCGCACATGTGGGGGTGGAACAGCATGCCGCGGGCCGTATCGGCAGGCATTTGGCGTCCCGCGTATCTTGAGGCGCGTCCGCCGCACGCGATCACGCAGGCGTATTACAATTGCTGTCTGGCGACCGAAGAACGAGGGCTGTTCGGATGCAGCTATGAACTGAGAACCGCCGAACCGGACATGCTGGGTCTGACCGTCCATTTTCGCGGCGAGTGCGGCGACAGCGTCTTTGAATATGAGAGTCGCCCCGAATTCGTGTACGAGCGCGTCGGCATCTGGGTGGACCGCCCCAAACTCTGGTGGCCGCGTGGCTATGGCGAAGCGAATCTCTACAAGGTCACCCTGCAGGTGCGCAAGGGCGACGAGGTGCTGGCCGAGCGGGTGGATCGCATCGGTTTCCGCACGGCCTCGCTTGAGTCGACTCATAGCCAAGGAAATCCGTGGATGCCGGCGGAAGCGGGCGCCGGCAGGCGTTGGGACGTTGAACCGGACCCTGCCCATCATTGGCGGATTATCGTCAACGGCGAACCGATCATGATCAAGGGCTGCAACTATGAAGGGTTGGATGCTTTCCCCAGTCGCGAACCGGATCGCTTGGACGCGACGGTGCAGGCGATGGCCGACCTCGGCTGCAACATGGTGCGCTGCTGGGGCGGCGCGATCTATCCCTGCGACCGGTTCTACGACTTGTGCGACGCGCAGGGCATCATGGTGTGGCAGGACTTCGCGATGGCCTGCACGGGGTATCCGCACACGGACGAATTCGCCGCCATGATCAGCGCGGAGGCCGAAGCGGTCATCAAACGTCTGCGCAACCACGCGAGTCTGGTCATCTGGTGCGGCGACAACGAAGTCAGCGACAGCTATGCCGATGACGGCAAACTGCCCATGCCGAATCGCCTCACGAAAGAAACGCTGCCGCGCGCGCTGCATCGGCATGACCCCTATCGGCCCTATTTGCCGAGTACGCCGTTTCTGCCGCAACGCGGCTGGTCCATCGACCGCACGCCGGACCAGCACATTTGGACAGGCGCCCCATTCGACGCCCCGGTGTACCAGATGACCAGCGCATGCTTCGTAAGCGAGATCGGGGCATTGGGCGTGCCGGACGTCACAACGTTGCGCCGCTTTTTGCCCGAGAATGAGATATGGCCCCCGCGGCAAGATGGCGCCTGGGCCTTCCACACCGGCCTGCATCGCAACGATTATCTGACTTGGGGCAGCCGGGTCGATGACGTGTTAAATCGCGTGTGCGACCTGTTTGGCGAACTGCCGGACTCCCTCGAAGAGTTCGTCCTCGCGTCCCAGATTGCTCAAGCCGAGTTCTATAAGGGGTTCGCGGAAAATATCCGCTTGCGCAAGTGGCGCGCCTCCGGCGTGCTGTTCTGGGTGATCAGCGAACCCTGGCCGCAGTTCAGCGATTCGATCATCGATTATTACGGGCGTAAAAAACTTGTTTACCACTACCT
>JAKJDA010000038.1:0-389 GCA_022706165.1 Candidatus Hydrogenedentota bacterium
GCCGCGCCCTGACGTGCACCGCCCCAGAATCAGCACATGTTTCAGCGCGTAAAAATCGGCGTAATGCGCGATCGCGTAGCCGAGGTAGCGCCCCATGCTCTGCCAAATCTTCTGTGCGCCCTCGTGGCCTTCCTCTAGCTTCGCCTGTACAAGCTTCAACCGATCGGCATCCGTGACGTTTGCCGGCAACTCAATGCCTGCCTTTGCCGTCAGGCGAAATACGCATTGTTGCGACAAGTACAGAGCGCCCACGCCTCGGTCTTGCGACCATTCGTCCGTGGGCGCATCGGGGCTATAGTCAATCGGGGCGAACGCCAACTCGTTGAGCCACCCCGTGATATTGCCGTCCAACGTGACATAGCCGCCGGCCTCGCTTGACCCCAATGCCA
>JAKJDA010000038.1:399-12515 GCA_022706165.1 Candidatus Hydrogenedentota bacterium
CGTCACCTCGCCGTCGTTGACGACTTCGACCGGCACGTCCATCTCCCGTTGGATACGCAAGAAAAGGTCATGCACCTTATGAAACTGGTCCTTGGGAACGCCGCGAAACAGCGAAGCAATCATCGGCCGATTGTTGATGATCACCCCCGCCGAACTGCCGCCGATCGCATCCACCCGTGGCATTTTCGTCGCCGCCGCTCGGAGGGCAGTCATGATTTCACGGAAATGATACTCGGGGTCCGTCTGCTTGCGCGGTTCCCAAACGACTTCTTCACTGTATACGGCTTCGCCGTCCACGACAGCCGACACTTTGCGATCCGACGCGCCGAGATCGAAGCCGATCCGGCAACCGTCCAGGTGACGCCCCAAGGGCTTCGTGGTTTCTCTCTCGGCGGGCACGTTCTGCACCGAGCACGCGACGATGGAAAAGGTTTTTTCGTAGACCGATTCGCCCATGAACTGGTGATCGAAGCGACGGTCGCCCTGAGGCGAATAGCACGCGCGAAGATGCGCGGCAATGTCCGCCGAACCACCCACATACACCGTGCATCCGCCGCGTTGCCACAGCAAAAACTTCAACAACCGCTCCACATAGCACAGATTTGCCCCGGCGCGCGGGTGGCCGTCGGGGTACACCCGAGTCTCATACCGCGACACCGAACCATCGCCCCGCTCCAACCCCAACGCCAATGATGTCGCGACGCCCGATGCGTCCAGTTCGCGCAAGTACGCGTGGTTGGCCAAGACCGCCGGACGGAAGCCCGGGTCTAGCGGCGGCGTAAAAGCGGGAGAAACAAGCGGAAATCCCTCTGTCATGGCGACGCACTCCTCGCACTCGTTTACATAGGATAGCCCTCGCAAAAAACCGACTCTGGATATATACAGAAGAAAAGATCCTCATTCCAGCTTCTTCACGCCCCCGCCGTACAAGCCTTCGCCTCATGCCGCCATTCCGTCCGTTCCGCCGCCCCCCTGAGTCAAACAGACGCATTTACCTTCAAAGCTATCGCATTAACATTTCAATCCGTCCGAGCGCGCGTTGGGGCAAGCGACAAGACGCCATCCCGCCGTTCCGGATCCGATCGGCCAGAACGCTCTGCCCCTCAAACGTGCTTGGCATATGAATATCGACTCTTGCGCCCAGACCCTCGGCGCAAAAACCGGCGCTACGGCACATCACCGATGACCATGCTCATCTGCCGTTGCCTTGAACCCATTCCGTCCAGCTTCTATCATGCGGGCGATCGGTTGCCGGGATGAAAACGCGTCCTGTTTTTTTTGCGGCGTTCGCGCAACGGGAGTACACTAAGCCATACGGAAAAACGCCGCACAACGCGCCGGTCCGGTCCTAGCTTGGGCAATCCGTCCCTAGGCGAGGATTCCCGGAGAATAAGGTAAGAACGCATGCCATACGAGTATCTGGGGCTTCTAAAGACGCTATTGCCCTCGCCGCCCGCAGAGCCGCACGAGGGAGCGGAATCCGTTGAGTTTGGCCCCGATGACCTGATGCGGTGGACAGTGGAAGACCTCGATTCCAACATCGAGTGGAAACACATCCCCGCAAGCCATTCGCGCACGGACGAGGGCGTTCGGCTGGTGGGGCGTTTCGAAGACGTTCGACGGATGGACTGCCTGGAGCCAGACGATCCCCGTTTCTGGGTTCCGTTGGGGACGTGTGGCGTCAAGGATGATCGGTTTCCCGTGGACGCTCTCCGCTTTCCCGTGATGGAGGTGACGTACCGGTGCCTGTCCGAAAACGCCTTTCCCGCCATCGCCTGGAGCTATCGCGGCGGCGAACACATACATCGTCTCTCCTCGTCGCGACGTTGGCGCACGGCAGCCTGCTGCATCTCGCATAACGGTTTCCCCGAACGCCTGGAAAGCGTCATCATCCGTCTCTTCTCGACCTCGCGAAGCAGCGAATCGATGGAAGTGCGTTCGATCCGGTTCCGAACCATGAGTTCGTCCGAAGCCGAGGCATTCCGCCTCTTCCAGACGCAGGCCGCCCGGTTCACGCCGCCGCCGTCCTATCAATCATTGAACGACTTCATGCCTTTGGGCACCGTCATGAACGCCCAAACGGCGCGACGCATGGCCGAAACGCTGGGCATCGGCGCGGACGAATACTGGTCGCTTGCGCTCGAAGACCTTGTCCGCCACCACCACAACTGTGTCATGCTCGAAGACGGCCAGACCATGACCGCAAACGAATGGGAAGAATTGCTCGCTCTATTTGAACGCTTCAAGATGAAATTGCTGCCCATGGTCGATTTCCCCGTCGAAGAAGAGCCATCGGCGTGGCAAGAATACATCGCGAACCACATCAAGCCGTATGCGCAATCCGATGCAATCCTAGCCTGGTCGCTCAACCACGCGCCGGAACGTCATGCCCTTCCGCGCCTGACAGATGCGCGTGCGCTTATCGAGCAAGCCGATCCGCGTCATCCCCTGGCCGTGATAACCCGGCAGCCGGGCGCCTATGTCTCTTTGGCGCCGTATTTTGCGGCCTCTGGCATTGCCCGCTTCGTCTCACATGCCTCCTGGCACATGGGAGAACTGGCGCGCGAACACAGCCGCCTCTGCCGAGGACAGCAATTCTGGCTGATGGCCCCGGCATTCATCCACGCGTCGGGCGCTCCGGACTGGAACAGCTGCGCCGAAATGCGGCTCATGGCCAATCTGGCCCTGGCCAACGGAGCGCGCGGCTGGTTCACCTATGCCTATCATAACGATCCCGTCTGGATGTCCGGAGATTGCCAACGTTCCCTCACCGGCCCTTTTCTCGCGTTCAGCGATCTCTGGCTCGAACTCGACCAGCGAATGGACCGGCTTCGCACGCTGGCCCCGCTTTTCTTGAACGCCTCCGCGGAAGAAATCTCGGGGAATTGGTACATCAGCAGCGTGCAATCCGGCGATCACACCTACCTTCCAGGGGGGGCGGCGCCCATAGGATCGTTCCGTTTTCTCGGCCCGGACCACGAACTGTACGTCATCATCAACAACGATATCCGCGGAATGGCATCCCTCAACATCGATTTTCCTCCGGAATCATTGGACGGCCAGGAATTATATGACGTTTCCGACTTCATCTCGGAGCGTCAGTGGGTTCCCATGAACCTGAATCGTCACCTCGAAATGTTTCCGGGACAAGCTCGGGCCATCCTCAAAGCGACGCCTGAGGTGTGCGCCTTCTGGCGCAACAATTTGGCCAGCGCCCTTATCGAAGACGACCGCCAAATCATCGCCTATGACTACAAGATCGCCCAGACCTACGGATTGAACACCGCCGAGATCGAGGAGAATTTGGAACAGGGCGAGGCAAGCGGCGGGCTCCTCAACAGTCTGGCGTACATGGATCGCGCCCGAGCGCAACTTGTAGACCTCATTTACGACGCCCCCGCCATCAGCATCGCGCGCAGCCGCGTCATTGAAGCCAGCGCCGCGCTATGCGCGTGCGACGGAGCCTTGTGCCGCGTCATGGCGCGCGGAAAGGTCGAAAAAGCAAGGGAACTGGGCCAGCGGCTGACGCCTTTGGCGCGCGAGTTCATCCACATGCGTCTTGAACTGCGCCTTGGACACGGAAGCGCCATCGTGCAACACGCCGAGAGCGTCGTACGCCGCACCCTGGAACTGCTCGCCGAAATACGATCGCACGCATAAGACCGCGCCGCATTCGCCGCGCATTTTCGTTGCGCGAGCCGCGCGCAGATCGTATCATGCAGCCTTGCTCCGTCGCTTCACAAAGAAGGGGGAAAGCGCCATGCGCGAAATAGGACAGATTCTGACGCCGATGGTGACGCCATTCAACGCCAAAGGAGAAGTGGACTTCGCGCGCGCGGGAAAATACGCAAAATGGTTGTGCGAGACGGGCCGCGCCGACAGCATCATCGTAAGCGGCACCACGGGCGAGTTCCCGTCGCTAACGTTCGAAGAGCGGGCGCGGCTGTTCGAGATCGTCATGGAAGCAGTCGGATCGAAACTGCCCGTGATCGCGGGCACGGGCTGCGCCTCAACGGACGAAACCATCCGGCTGACGAAAGCGGCGGAACGGATCGGCGTAGACGTAGCCATGATCGTTGCGCCGTTCTACTGCAAGCCCGACCAGGAGGGCATTTACAATCATTACAAAACCGTGGCCAAAGCCACGTCGTTGCCCATCATGCTCTACAACATCCCGCTGTTCACCGGCGTCAACATCGAGCCCGGCACGCTAGCGCGTTTGGCGAAAATCAACAACGTCGTCGCCATAAAAGAGGAATCCGGGATCAACCCCTTGCAGACGACGCGCTATCTCATGACTGCGCCGAAAGGATTTCGCCTCTACGTCGGCGACGACACGATGGTGTTGCCGATTCTCGCGCAAGGCGGCGCGGGCGTGGTCAGCGGCGGCGCGCAAATCTGCGGCGCGGACCTTCGCAAACTTATCGACGCCTTGATCGCGGGCGACATCGCCACGGCACAGGAATTCCACCGCAGGACCTTCCCGCTGTTCGAGTCGTTCTACCAGAACGGACGCATCAACCCGATTCCGATTCTCAAGGCCGGCATCAAACTCGCGGGGTTCGACGTCGGCGAGCCGCGCAGTCCGCTCATGCCCGCGACTCCGTCCGAAGTGAAAGGAATCCGCGCCGTTATGGCCGAACGCAGCTACATCGGCAAACTGCGCACCGTCCGGAAATGAGCGAGAGCAACGCACCCAAAAGAAACGCAAGGCCCCATTCCCAGGCGGATCCTCTTTGCGGCGCCCGGTCCCAGCGCCAAGCGCAAACGGGGAAAACGCCCGCAACCACGACGTGCCGCCACTGCCGCTACGAATACGCCTCCGATCAGAAACGGTGCAGCATCTGCGGCTATCCCTGGCCATGGCTTGCCTAGAAAACCTCCCGCGCGCGCCGCACCGAAAAATTCGCGCCCAGTAGTCTCCCCCTCTCCAGGGTCGCCTATTTCTTCCGGGTGACAACGGTCGAACTCACGCCCGTGTTCTTCACGTTTACCTTTTCGATCTTTCCCTGAGGCGTCTGGCCCGCAGGAATCGCCATCGTGCCCGCCGTTTCGATCGTGGTCTGGCTGCTCCGAATCCAACCGGTGGCAGGATCAATCTCCACGACGCCGGTTCCAGTCCCGGAAATATCCATCTTTCCGGGAAACGACGAATCGCCATTGCCCGGAGCAGGAAAAATTTCCATCGTGCGGGCCAACACGATTGCATCCGGTCGCACTTCCTTCAGGGTCCACGTATTCTTCGTCGACAACGCAAGCCCAAAATCGGCGCTGGTCAGCTTGCTCCACGACTCCCCGACCCGGACGGGTTCCCCCGGAAGGTACAGAAAAAATCCAGACCCCGTCGCTTTCAAATTCTCCGGAGAACATATTTTCTGAATCATCTGATCAATGAGCGGACGGGCGTTCTCCGGAACTTGCAAGCTTTCAAGCGCAGCCGTATGCACCTCTGCAAGCCCCTCTATGTCGCCGACCTCTCCCCCAGGAGAAAGCAGGAACGTGAAGCTTTTTCCCGAGAGCGCCTCTCCAATGCTTGCACCGACATCCACGCCGCTCTTGAGAAGTTCCGCCAGGGGACCGCTGCCGTAATTCACGCTCACGGACTGATACGCCCCCTTTATCCTCGCGCTACCGTCAGCCTCCACCGCAAGGATTTCCATATCCATGACGGACGTTGAACTAGACGGAATGTCCATCGGCTTATTACGTAGATCAATATGCTGCGTCGATGTCTGATCCTGCTGAATGGTGAATATCTCGCCGGGCGTAAAGTTCAACGTCATGCTGACGTAGTCTCCGTACGCATCATGGGGCGTCCGCGACGCGAAAATGCCCACGACCAACGGGGCAGAACAAAGCAACACCGCCACAGCTACGCCTACCGCCACTTTCTTGGAAACAGCCGCCATGACGATTCCTCCCGTTTTTGTTAGGCCCGACGCAATGTCCGGCCTGATGGGCACTGGAGCTGCCAACACCAACGCCATGCATTTTTCCGTGTGCGGCCTAGCCGGTTTCGTCCGGGCGATGTCGTCGCCCAGTTCGCGGACCAAGTGCTTGCCGAGGACTTGGCGCGCACGCTGCAGGCGTTTGCGGGCGGCGACGCGGCTGATGCCCAGCAAGTTCGCGATCTCCGGCGCGCGGCATCCGTCAAAATAACAGAGCACGAGCACCTCGCGGTCCTCGTCGTCGAGGGCATTGAGGTGCGTGCGGACGCGCTCGTGGACTTCCATCCGATCGGGCTGGGGATGGACGGCGTCGGGAACGGATACCTGTTCGAGAGAGGCGGCTTCGCGCGCGCGTTTACGGAGGGCATCGCGACTGAGGTTGCGCGCAATTGAAAGTAACCAGTGGCCGAGTTGCGATACCTCTTGCAGGGAATGAAGGGATTGAAAGGCTTTCAAGAACGTGTCCTGGCAGACTTCCTCGGCTTCCTCACGATTGCCGAGGTGGGCATAGGCGACCCACTGGACCGCTCCGCCATAGGTCGAGACGATGGTCCGAAACGCGTCCGGATCGCCCGTCAATACCCGTCGCACCGCCATTGCGTCGCGTGCGCGCTGAAAGATACCCATGCTTCACTCTCCCTACCCTACCAGACGCTCGGCGCGTGAAAGTGTGACCGGAAAAACGCGCGCACCATACAAATCTCCGGTATTGACGGCGCTTCCCGAAGGGATGAGCTCAACAGGGTCTGCTATCAATCCAATCCTTCGCGAGACTTCATTCATCCACTCGCAACAAGAGATAATCGGTCGTCGACAGTGAATTCGTCGCGGAGCAGAACTGGTTGGTAACAGACGAGGGGACATTGCTGAACATCACAGGAAGGCCATTGGCTGTCAACATGTCCTTTCCATCCATCAACTGGAAATGCAGGTGCGGATCGGACGAATGGCCGGTATTGCCGACTTTGGCAATGACATCGCCTTTCCTTACACGGCCTCCAACTTTCACGCGAAGGGTGCCTTCGCTCAAGTGACAATAGTTGCTGAACTCGCCGTTTTCGTGATCGATAACAATGTAATTGCCGCAAACACTGTTCCGAAAACCAATCTCGGGAGTGAGCTTGTCGATAGTCGCATTGGAGCGCTCTTCCGAGAACTCCGATGGATCACTTACAAGGGATTCCGGAAACTTGTCCCCGATTTCCACGACCACACCGTCACCGGCTGCCATGACTTCGCGATGAAAGATCGTGTAATCCGTAAGCTTGTGACGAACGACTCTTGCTTTTTTGTTCGCTAACGGCACACGTCGACACACGGTCTTTTCCGCATTGGGATCTCGGCTAGGTTGGAATATGCCTGGCTCTATGACGTCTATGGCGAACTCTTGAGAAACACTACGCCGATGCCACCCCAAATTCATCGGGAGATTCGCGAGGCACACATCGCCTTTCACGGGCAAAATGTAGTCGCCCTTTGATTGGTAAGGAATAAACGCGACAGGGCACGGAATGCGGGTCGTCTGCTCCCCTTGCTTGACGCTCACAGTCACACGGAGATCGTCCACCTTTGCGAGCCCCGTATAGGAAAAATAGATCAGGTTCGACAGTAAGATGATCGCGCTCTGGTCTGTGTGGATGGCCTCCGTCTCACTGAGTCTCGTGTTTCCAAACGCCATCGCGCCAAATAGCGGCGCGAGACGAAGGTTCAGAACATCATTGAGCGGATCAGTCCCGAGAATTTTCCGGAACTGCGTCGTAACTTGTTCGATGGATAGGTCATCGGCGATGCGGTTCACCACTACTTCCCGGCCGTTCACTAGCCCCGTAATCTCGACTTCACTGACGGTTACCAAATCGGGACCCCGATTGATGACGAGCAAGTCCGGCAACTTGATGTTGGTTGTCCAGAGCTGACCGCACTGGGAGTACAGCGGGATTACTTTCTTTCCTTTGGTCAAACACTGGACGGAGACCGGGGCCGCGTGGGAAGTCGCTGCAAACAACACGAGAACCGAGAACGCAAACGAAGCCCATTTCATAACAGTATTCCTTTCGTCTCTGACGCCACTCACACCACCTTCCGATAGCGGTGGCGGCGATTTTCGAACAAGCGTGTGCCGAGTTCCTTGAGGCGCCATTCTTCGTATTCTTGGTAGTTGCCTTTGAAGAAGCGGACTTGGCCTTCGCCTTCGAAGACGAGCAGGTGGGTGGCGATGCGGTCGAGGAAGAAGCGGTCGTGACTGATGACCATGATGCAGCCGCTGAAATCCTCGATGGCCTCTTCGAGCATGCGCAGGGTGTTGACGTCGAGGTCGTTGGTGGGTTCGTCGAGCAGCAGGACGTTGCCGCCGGTTTTGAGCACCTTCGCGAGGTGGCAGCGGTTGCGTTCGCCGCCGGAGAGTTCGCGGACGGTCTTCTGTTGGTCCGCGCCTTTGAAGCCGAAACGCGACAGGTATTGACGAATGGGGACGGCGCGTTTGCCGATCATGACTTCCGTGCCGCCATCGCCGACATCGTCAAGCAGCGTGCGATCCGACACCAGCGCGGCGAGGTCTTGTTCAACGTACGCGAATTTCACGGTGGATCCAATCGTGATGGCGCCGGCATCCGGTTGTTCCTTGCCGACGAGCATGCGGAACAGCGTCGATTTGCCGGTGCCGTTCGGACCAATCACGCCGACCACCGCGCCTTGCGGGATGCTAAAGTCCAAACCCTGAAACAAGGGCGTGTCGCTAAAACTTTTGGCGATGCCGGTCACGTCGATGACCTGTTCGCCGAGCGTTGGGCCGGGCGCGATCTGGATGACGGATTGGTCTTCCTTACTCGCGGCGGTCTCGCGCGCGACGAGTTGTTCGTATTGCGCGAGGCGATTGCGCGACAACTCGCGGCGGTCTTTGTTGCTCATGCGAATCCACGCGAGTTCATGGGCCAACGCGCGGCTGCGGGCGTTTTCTTTCTTTTCCTCGGTGGCCAGTTTCGTCAGTTTCTGCTCCAACCACGACGAGTAGTTCCCTTCCCACGGCACCCCGTGTCCGCCGTCGATCTCGAGGATCCACTTCGTCACGTTATCAAGGAAATAGCGATCGTGCGTAACGATGATCACCGTGCCGGGATAGTCGCGCAGTTGCACTTCGAGCCAGTCGATAGTCTCCGCGTCGAGATGGTTGGTCGGCTCGTCAAGCAACAACAGATCGGGCTGTTCGAGCAGCACTTTGCACAACGCGACACGCCGTTTCTCGCCGCCGCTCAACGTACCGACGATGCGGTCGTCCTCGGGCAACACCAACGCTTCGCTCGCCATGTTGAGTTTCTGATCTAGGTTCCATGCATCCGCCGCATCGAGCTTGTCCTGCAACACGCCCATGCGGTCGAGACACGTCTGCATCTCGTCGTCCGACATCTCCTCGCCCATGCGCGTGGTCAGGTCCTCGTACTCCTTTGTCAGCGCGACGATTTCCGAGAAGGCCTGCTCCAGCGTTTGGCGGACGGTCAGTTCCTTGTCGAGGATCGGGTCCTGCAACACGATGCCCGCGCGATAGCCCTTCGACAACGTCGCCTGCCCCTGAAAGTCTTGATCCATACCGGCCATGATTTTGAGGATGGTCGATTTACCCGCGCCGTTCTCGCCGACAATGCCAATCTTCGCACCTGGATAGAAGCTAAGATAGAAATCCTTGAGGACATGCTTCTGTCCGTAGTGTTTGTTCAGACCGAGCATCGTGAAAATAAACTGTTCCGCCATGATTCACCTATTTGTTGTTGGGTTTTGTGACTTAAGATTCACCACAAAGGCACGAAGGACACAAAGAAACACAAAGGAAGAAATGGAACCCTTTGCATCTCCGCGCCTTTGCGTTAAAACCCTTTCTGTGTACAGAATCGCTACTGTACCGCAAGCGGGTGTGATGAATAAAGATTGAGTTCGGATTCGCGCATGAACGCGAGGACTGCGGCAGGACCGTTCTTATGCGCCTCGGCGAAAACGATTTCATCGAGACCCGTCAGCGCGACGAGCCCCGGAAGGATGATCGCCGGGTCTTGGCTGGGGAACGCCGCGTCGCGCAGGGCGTGTATCGCGCGCAAGGTCTTGAGACCATCGAACCACCGATGGAACTCCCGCACCATGCGCGCGTCGTCCCGATGATTGCCGCGCGACGATTCCCATGCCTTCTCGAACTTGCTTGTGCGCAGGAACGACGCAAGCGCGGGGTGTATCGCCTCGGCGTCGCGCAGCAGCCTGTCGCCGGACGCATCGAGACTTTTCTCCGCGAGCCCAAGCCATGCGCGAAGAACGCGATACGCCTCCGGATTGTACGCGAGAATGGCGTCGCCCTGGCCCGAAGTCGCAGCATGCACGCGCGGGCCCGTGCCGAAAGGCACGCGGCGCGATGCGCGCCCAGACGGGTGCACGCACGTGATTGCGATATCCCGCACATCGCCGGTCTTGACAAGTTCCTGCAAAAAATAAAAATCCTCGCCCGCCGTCCGCCGGTTCATTCCGCCAACGGCGGCGTAGGCCTCCGCGCTGCACGTGATGCGCGATCCCAACGCCGTGCGCCAGTATGGAGACCCCGCATGCCGCAGCCCGATCGCGTGACACCGCAAATACAACTCGTACTGCACGATGGCGTCGTTATCAAGCGCATGCGCATAGGCCGTCGCCGCAGCCCAACTGTTGTGGTTGGCATAATGCGCGCGCACTGCCGGAAGGTAATTCGCTTCAACCAGCGTGTCCGCGTCGAGCGACAGCAGAATCGCCCGGTCCGCGCCCGTGCTCGCGAGGACTGCCAGACCCCAATCGAGCCCTATTTTGCGCGCAGCGCCAACGCCTTCACGGGGGGGCAATTCGCATTTCTCGGAAGCCGCATCGACAACCGCCAGTCGAAGTCCATAGCGGCCTTCGCGCCGGGCTGCGTCTAACTCTGCCAGGACGCGTTGGTTCTCGCGTTTGACATCCATCGAATCATCGGCGCGGTTGTTGACAACGCAAATGACCAACGTGCGTTCGCGGTCTTCTGTCGGATTCACGCCGAGTGATGCGAGCGTATGAAACAGGAAAGACTCTTCTGCGTACGCCGGAATGACCACAACTTGGTCTACATCCAACACAGACGACGCAACCAAAGGTCTCGCGTCGAGGGCCGCCCTCTTGCAAAGATACTTCTCGATGGGCGAAATCACGATCCGTCCGCTTGCGTTATGGCGGAAGGCGCTGGAGATTCAACGGGCGCCGACGGCGGGGAGGCGTTGCCGGGAGCGGCCCCAATATGTATGCGGCAAACCGCGCCGCGCGGCCGCACCCACCCCCTTGTGCGATCGCGCCGCGCAGGCGGCAACCTCGGCGTCAAGTCCTCGCAGGAAATGCTGTCCACGCCCGGGCCATATCCCTTCACCGCACACCAGCCGCTCACACAATCCGGCGCGGTCAAAAGATTGCATTCCGGCCCGAAACCAGAGGCGTCCAAGGGGGAAACCGCGAGCAGCGCAGGGGCGCGTCCTCCCGCGCGCGCGATGAATTCCATCGCCTCCGCCATCTGACGCCGTCGCACATTGTAGTATGACGCATCGCGATACTGCGCCTGCAACGTGACATTGAAAAGATCAATATTGCCGGCATCTCCGGGCAGTAGGAGCCTGACAAACGCCACGCCTTTTCCCATATACCAATCCCCGTGCCATGGCCGAAACCAATCGCCACTGGCGACAAAGCGATGATAACAGCGCTCACTGAAGGGATGCCGGCTCGCGATGAGCAGGCCGCTGCCACGCAACCCGGCGGGGAAGTGCGCGTGATAAACAAGCCCCGCTTTATCCAAAACAGAAATAAGCGTGTCGCGGTCCTGTTGATTCAAGACTTCCTGAAACGCGGCGACATCGGGATGTTGCCCCACGACGACCTGCGCCACCTCCTCCAGGTACGCGCGCGCCGCCGCGCCCGGAATATGAAAACGCCCCTGGAGATCGAGAGACACCAGCGTCAGCTCAACGCGCTGCTGCGGGGGGAAAACCGGTTTTCCCGAGAGACATTTCGCCAAATCGGTTTGCGACGGAGTCCGTGCATTGAGAAAGATCAGAATCGCCGCGACAAGCCCGCAGACAATCAACAACGACGCCATAGCCCGCAGCACACGCCGGAAAAAACGGAACCGCCACGACGATCTGGGCA
>JAKJDA010000038.1:12625-12871 GCA_022706165.1 Candidatus Hydrogenedentota bacterium
CACGCGCCCGCATAACGCGCCATCCCCCCCACGCCGTCCGTGTGCATCCGCGCTCGTCCGATCGCTTTCATCTCAGGGCGTCCGCCAGCAACTCCGCGATGTGCAATGGCCTGGCCTCCGTCAAGTGCGTGATCTGATGCCGGCAACTCGTGCCGCATGCCACGACGCAGGCCTCATCGTCAAGCGCCTCGATCTGCTCGACAAGCGGCTGCGCCACTTTGACGGACACGTCATATTTTTCTTTCG
>JAKJDA010000390.1:0-299 GCA_022706165.1 Candidatus Hydrogenedentota bacterium
TGGGCCCATGCGCGCAACGTCCTTTACGGAAAGAGCTACTACCCACCCAAGACGGATCCGTTGCCAGACGGCATGACGGGCGCAACGGTCAAAGCCGGGCATTTCCTGAAAGCCTTTACATTGCCGAACGATCTTTTGAGCCGTCTTAAGGATGGAAAAGTGGTCTGCCGGATGGAACTGAATGTGGCGCGAGATCACGTCCCCTCGATGGTGTTTGAAGCACGGATTGATGCCGAGGACGAGGGATTGGGACAGTTCAGGCTCGTCGGATACGGTGACGAAAACGGCTCGAATGGAAA
>JAKJDA010000390.1:309-3063 GCA_022706165.1 Candidatus Hydrogenedentota bacterium
CCCTCAATTCGACAGCACGATCGGAGACTATCTGAGACAAGCCGACATGCGCGTCGTCTCAACGCCCCAATCGTTGGCGGGGAAGTAGGCGCCGCATGTCGAGTTCCACTCTATCGCGCCGACTGTATTGGGCGATGGCCCTGATGGGTGCCGCTGCCTTCGTTATCCCCCGAATGACGATTGCGTATGCATCGGACAGTCCATTGGGCGTCGCGTTCGGGATCGCTGCGTACGGCCTCATTGTACTGTCTCTCGCCGCGGGGTTGGTGAGCGGAGGAACGACGAGGGTCGCCCGCCTGGCGCGCGAGACGCACCGCCCCTTGGGAACGCTCGCGGTGGCCGCGGCGCTTGCCCACTGGCACCCGCGCTGGCGCGACTACTTGGGCATCGCCACCGCGGTGCTCGTGTTGCTCGTCGCACTGAGCCTGGCGCTGAACCGGTTCCGGCGCGTTCGAGGGTTGCGGCTCATTCACAAGTATGGGGCATACGCTCTCGTGGCAATCGCATTGACGCACGGCGTTCGTGCTTTGTTCTTCGCGGGGAACTGAGCCATGGCAGAAGCGATGCCGAGCGAGGACGAATTGCCGGAGGCGCTTCCGACTCAGGGCCGCGTCTTGACCAAAGCCGCGACGGTTTACGATTGGGTCCAGCCCATCGTTACGCTCGGGCAGGAGGCAAGGCTCAACCGGTGGATCGCACAGCGCCTCAATCTTGAGGGACAGCGACATGTCTTGGATGTGGGGTGCGGCACCGGCTTGCTTACCCTGGCGATTGCGGAGCGGTATCCTTCATCCCGGGTCGTCGGCGTCGACGCGTCCAAGGCGATGATCGGCGTCGCCAACCGAAAACGGACGCGAACCAACTGTTCGTATCGCCAAGCCCTCGCCGAGGATCTCCCATTTGGGGAGGAAACGTTCGATGTCGTCACGTCGGCCCTCTTCTTCCACCACGTGAATCAGGATCTGAAGCTGCGTTGCCTGCGAGAGGCGTGGCGCGTCTTGAAACCCCGGGGGACGCTTGTCGTCGCGGACATGGATCGCCCGTACACGCTTCTGGGGTGGGCGATGTCGGCGACGGCCTGGAAGCTGTTTCGTCAGCCTGAGATCAAGGAAAACATGGACGGTATGATGGAGCGCCTCATTCCGAAAGCGGGATTCGGCCAGGCCGAGAGACACGCCCGTTTTTCAGGTTATATCAGCGTTCTGTCAGCAGGAAAGGCACGCGTGTGAACGAAGACCTCGAGGTCCTCATGAACTGGGTGGATTGGCGCGAGAGTTACGAGGTCCAACGGGCCACCGTGCAGGATTTTCACGCGCGGTGCGCCAATTCACTTGGTGCGTCGTGCGGCTTCAGGCCGCCGGACGACCAGGGGCTGCGTGTCGAGCGAAACCTGTTCTCCACCCTCTTTGTTCTCGCGACCAAAACACTGGGACTGCCGGAGCGTGCGGTGAGGTTTTACGCGATGGTGAATCAGTGCATGCGGGCGTTGGTGACGGGATGTGACAACCTTCTCGACGACGAGTTCAAGGAGGTGATCCCTTTTGACTTGCCGGGAGATGGAACCAAGTTTCGCTCCGTCCTTACGATCATGACGGCCGATCGCGTGCTTTTCGAGCTGGCGCTGGACGCATTTGAAGAGCGCCTCGTGTCGGCGGACCACGCGAAGAAGTTGGCGCGCAAAGTACTCGATGTCCTGATGCCAAGCGGGATCGAGGAGCACGAGGAGGAAGCGGGAAAGGCCATTCGTATTTATACGCCCGCCGAGGTGTCGGCAGACATTCACTACAGGAAGACGGGGCTTCTTTTTGAGGCGCCGCTGACGTTGATCCAGGAGATGGGTGGCGTCGACCCCGGGCGGTGCAAGCGGGTGAACGACGCGTTGTGCCGAGTGGGGCTTGCGTGCCAGGCGTTGGACGACATCAAAGACACGGCGCGCGACTTGGAACGCGCGCAATGCAACATGGTCATTTCTTACGCCCTCCACGGAGACGTGGCGGAGGAACGCGACGCAGCGGCCGCATTCCTTGAAGGAAGAGAGGGAGCAGGACCGAGTGCCGACTGCGCGGCCTCCGAGTTGACGACTGCCCGCTCGCGAACGTTTGCGCACGCCCTGCGCCTGTTCGGGCAGGCGGAGCGACTTCTGTGCGCCAACGTTCCGGGGCTGGAGCCGATTCACGCGACGGCGCTGACCCACGTCATCATGGGAACCCTCGGATTTGAGCTCGAAACAACGCAGCGCCGGGCTGAGGAGCAGGGAATTCTGGTGTGATGTTCTGGCTTCGTTTTGCTCTCCGATCATGCCTTCGGCGACGCAGGAGGACGGGCATCACCCTGCTCGGCATGGCCTTTGCCATTGGGACGCTCGTCGTGCTCGGGGCCATCATGGTTGGCGTGAACGACACCATGATTCAAAACGCGGTTGCGATGCATGCCGGGCATGTGGCAGGCGTTGCGGGCCCGATGCGTATGGCTGAAGCTATGCGCACCGTCGGCGAAGGGCCGCCGGACGCGGCGGTCGCCGGCCAGTTGCGGCGTTGCCGTTTCACCGCGATGCTCCAAAGCGATCGGGCGACGGCGCCGACTACGATCTGGGCGGTGGCGCCCGAACAGGAATCTGAATTCACTCCTATCCGACGGAGCGTGAGAGAAGGCGGGTATTTCGAGCGTCCCTCAGACTTGGTGATCGGGGCGGGCTGTGCGCGGGAGCTGTCTCTGAAAGTGGGAGACGTCGTGCTGCTGACGACGCCGTCGGAA
>JAKJDA010000391.1:0-2786 GCA_022706165.1 Candidatus Hydrogenedentota bacterium
AGCCGGTGTCGGTGACCTCGTGTTGATCATGCAAGAGGGCAGTTCCGCGCGGCATATGTTTAATAATCAGCAAGCGACGATGCGCACGGTGATCGTGGGCATCGTCGATCACGTGGAGATAGAGCGATGACCGAACTCGATTTGCGCAAAGCGATCTGCGACGTGGGCCGTCGCATGTACATGAAGAACCTGGTCGCCGCAACCGACGGCAACATCAGCGTCAAGGTCGGTCCGGATCGTTTTTTATGCACGCCCAGCGGCGTCTGCAAAGGCGACATGGCGCCCAACGACATCCTCCTGACCGATTCGCGCGGCGTGAAAATCAGCGGCGCCGGCAAGGTCACGTCGGAGTTCTTTACCCACCTTGCCGCGTATGAAGAGCGATCCGACATCACCGCCGTCGTGCATGCCCACCCTCCGAAGGCGATCGGTTTTAGCGTGGCAGGCGTGTCGTTGGCAGAGTGCGTATTGCCGGAAGTGGTGATGTCGATTGGCGGCGTGCCCACGACCGATTACGCCACCCCGGGCAGCAAGGAAGGCTATAATGTTATCCGCGACCTCATCCGTCAGTGCGATGCGTTGATGCTGGACCGACACGGGGCCGTCACCGTCGGCGTCACTGTCTACGACGCCTATTTCAAGCTCGAAAAAATCGAGCACGCCGCCGAGACGCTCTTCATCGCGCGCATGCTCGGCGAAGTCCGCACGTTGTCCCGCGACGAAGTCGCGAAGCTCGCCGAGTCGCGCAAGGCATATGGCGCTTCCGGCAAGGCCTATACGTGCGGAGGCGATGGGTGCCCCTGCAAAGACCCCTGCACCGGCAAATCGGATTCGCAAATGGAGCGGTTCATTTCAGAGACCTTGCGCGTGCTGGGCCATGGATGAACATCTTCGCCGCTGCCGAATGCCCCGAATCCCCATATAAACGATCTATTGACGCATTCCCTTTGCGCAAAAATCTAAAAACAAGATTATTGATCCCGAACTGCTTGCAAAACGCTTGTCTCTATACGTAGTATTATCACGAACGGAGTGATCGGCGCAACGCTGTAGTCCGTGTTGGAGGTGCGAATGGCCCATCTCGGTGAATCGTCGGCCGACGAGAAAACGCGCGCATGCCCCACGTGTCGCATGATGATCAGCGTCCTGGCGACGCGGTGCCGTTTCTGCGGAGCGGAAGTTGGCCGTCCTCGTGAAGAAACCCGCAGTCTTACCATTGATGACCTCGGCGGCGAGACCGTTCAACATTACGTGCCCTCGACAAACGTGATGGAGGCCATCGAGGCGTTTCGCGCCGAGGAGGTGAAGGGGAGCGACGGCGACAAGAAGGGCCCCAAGACGCGAAAAACGCCCGCGCGCGGCACGCGAATCGCCGAAGGGCTCCCCGATCTAGACGAGAAGGGGCGCGCGCTTGCCAATATTGACAAGGGCCGACGGGGAAGACGGCTATATGGCGCAGGGAAATCGGGACCGAAGAAATCGGGATCGAGACCTGGCGTTTCGTGGCTTAAGTATGCCGTGACGGCGGTTGGCGTTTTAGCGCTGATCGCGGCGCTGTATTGGGGCGGCCGATATGCGATCGACATGGTTCGCGAGTACCGCGCGACGAAGGGAGAGGTTGTATCAAGCTACAACCCTGCGGAACGCATGCTGCGCGACGGGGAAGCGCCGGACATAACGCTCGAGGCGGCCGTAAAGGCATGCAAGGAAAGCGACACGCCCGAGAACAGAGCTATTCTCGAGCAAGCGCGCAAGCGCATGACCGACAAGGTGGACGAACTACTGAACATGCCCGAAGGCAAGTGGAGCGAGCAGGTATTGAAGCAGGCGGCTCAGTTGGCCGCAGCGGCGGAACGCATTGACGCGAACGATGCGTTCCGAAAGCTCAAGGCCAGCGTCGACGACGAATCCCGGTTTTACTACATGCATTTATCCGCGATTCGACAAGGGGCGGACGGCGATCCGGTGGCCGTTTTCAAGCTGGCGGATTCCGCCTCCGAAACGGAAGTGCGGAAGGATGAAATCGTGAATGGTCGGTTCAAAGTGCTTTTCATAGGCAAGGATTCCGCCAGACTCGCCGACCAGGTCCGCAACAATCGCAACATCACCTACGACGTTTTTGGGGCAATCCGGTAACGCTCTATTTTCATGCCGCGGTTTTGTCCGAATATTGGACGCACATTTTGCTCGGCAACCGATCTGCATAAACCGATCCGATCCTCTCCGTTGTTTTGACACGCATTGGCTCCTAGGGAGCGGCGTCGCGTGGAGGTTTCCTGCCAGGTTCATGGGCAGTCTTGGAAGAGGGCTTGCATTGAGCCGCGGTGGAGCATTGGGTGCGGCCACAGGCGCATCCGGCCGTTTTCCCGCGCAAAACGTTCCGCCAACGGATCGCGATGTAGAAAACGGCGACGGCAATTACAGCCAATACGAGCACGATTTGCGCGTCCATGTCACCCTCCCCAGCCCGCTGCAAGGGCGATCCGGTAGATAATCCATGCGCCGGCATACGCAAGCGCGGTCATATAGACGAATGAAAACGTAGGCCATCGCCAGGTTTTGGTCTCGCGGTAAATCATGACGAGAGTCGCGCCGCACTGGCAGCACAACGCGAAGAACACCATGATGGACAAGGCCACGGGAACGGTGAATAGCGGAGCGCCGCCGGTGCGTTGCGCGCGGCGCAAACTGTCGAGAAACCCTGTCTCCTCGGCATCGTCGCTCAGGTTGAATAAGGTGCCCAAGGTCGAGACGATGACTTCGCGGGCGGGAAACGAGGCGAGGGT
>JAKJDA010000391.1:2808-3057 GCA_022706165.1 Candidatus Hydrogenedentota bacterium
GCCAATCCCATCCGAGCGGGCGGACGAAGGGTTCTATGGCGTGTCCCATGCGAGCGAAATAACTGTTATGCAGGTGTTCGCTGTTTTCCGCTCGATCCAGACGGGCAAGGACGGCCTCGCGCTCATCCGCAGTTGGAAGGGCGGCGGCGCTCATGCGCATCGCATCGTATTTGTCGCGAACCTCGGAGGAGCGGGGAAAATATCCCAAGGCCCACACGATGATCGAGATAGCGCAGATGACCGTCCCGG
>JAKJDA010000392.1 GCA_022706165.1 Candidatus Hydrogenedentota bacterium
GCAAGAACCGCTACGATGTCGTGATCGATTTTCACGGCCTTTTCAAAACGGGGCTGATCGCGGCGAGTTCAGGGGCTTCGCAGCGCTATGGATTCGCGCGGCCGCGCGCGCAAGAGGGCAGCTTTCTGTTCACGAACCGCAAGGTCCGGCTGGTCAACCCGCGCATGAACCGCGTCGAGGAAAACCTCGCCCTCATCGAAGGACGCGCCCCCAATTACCGCTGGCCGAACATCACGTTGTACGTGCCGTCGTCCGTCCAGGAGGAAGTGGACGCGTTTTTCGACAGCACCTTCGAGAGCGGAAAGCTGGTCGTGGCCATGCACGTTCCCGTCGACCGCGCCGAAAAACGCTGGCCTGACGCTCATTTCGCGGCGTTGGCGGACATGCTCCTGGCCGATGGGCGTTTCGAGGTCATGCTGACCTGGGGGCCGGGCCAGTTCGAAGCGCTGGAAAGCGTGCTTCGGCATGCGCATCGTCATCCTGTCATCGCCCCTGAAACCCCCACCCTGAAACACTATGCCTGGCTGGCGCACCGGTCCGCGGCGTATGTCGGCGGCGACACGGGCCCCATGCACATCGCCGCGGCGATGGGAACGCCCGTCGTCGCGATTTTCGGCGACACCGACCCGGCCAAACACGCGCCTTGCCGCCTGCCGCATATCGTCCTGCACAACGACGCGCCCGGCATCGGCGCCGCGGAACGTCTCGCCAGCATCACCCCGGAAATGGCCTACGACGCCTGCCTCGATCTGCTGTTCGGCGTCAAGCCCGACGGCCCTCGGTGATGGGCGCTTGCGGCTCCTTCCCGCAGCGCGTTACAACGTCTTGTGCGAGCCGTCGCAGCAAGGAGCCTTGGCGGTGCGTTTGCATTGACACAGAGCCACGGTGCGTTTTTCGGAAATTGTCAGTTCCGTGGGGCTGAACGCGCCCCCCTTGTGACTGCCATCGCACCAAGGCTGATTGCCGGACCTGCCGCATTGGCACCACCAATACGTTCCGGGCTCGAGTTCCAGCACGGCGGGGACTTTCGCGGCGATTTCAGGTTCAGACATGACGCCCTCCTGCGATTTCATGGTTGAGGCGCTTTCCTGCGTCAACCTCCACACTGTTTTACAATTGTCGTCTCCATTGGTCCAACCCCACAACGATCGCGTCATTCAGCCATTTTTCGAAGCGCGCCAACACCTTTGGAGCTTCTTGATTATAGAAGAACTGGAAGGTTTCACGACAAACCGGATCCGGGCCGTCAATTGTCGGAGAGCCATCCTCTCCCCAAATGCGGTGTTCGATAAACGCCGTTGTAGATATGATTCCGACGAACTCGGTCCCGAGAGAGTGGAAAGAGAACACAATCTCAGTTTGACGTTCCCTAACCTTCCTTATCTTTAAGCGGATCCATGCGTGATAAGTGTTTAAATCCGCAAAATACGAAAAAGTCTTCGCCACGTTCACAACTTGATTCCAGAACCAGTGCTGACGGCCCCCCTCGCCGCGGTCAACTTCTATTTGGTATGAATTGTCAATCCCGACTATCTTCGATCTAATCTCGTCTGCGACATTTTGAAGACATGTCGCTGTTTTGTTTTCAATTTCTTTGGAAATATCGAATACTCTCCGCCTTTCAGTGCGTTCTTCTTCCGCGCGACTGCGGAGTCTGGACACCACCGAGCGGATGGCGGCATTCAACGATTCCTGATTCGAAATGACCTCTTCCGAAATACTGAGCGCTCGGACGAACGCGCGCTGTTGCAGACGAGTGAAAAGCTCAATCAAACTTGACAGGTCTCCATGATCGGCTCTTTCCAGCGCTTCGATGTACACATCTCTGTGTTCGTCGCTGATCACTACCAGCGGGAACCATTCGGCGCGCAGAAAGACAAGAGACGCTAGCGCACGGGCTACGCGGCCGTTGCCATCCTGAAAAGGATGGATTTGGGTGAATCGATGATGAAGCCAAGCCGCTTCCACTTCGGGTGGTATTCCTGTAAGTTGGTGGACTGTGTGCATCTCGACTAATCGATCCATCTCCGAGGCAACCTGTTCGACTGGACAGTACTGATGAAGTGTTCCATTCGATGTGGTGGGATTGTTTGGCTGATCTTTCCACACGCCTCGCTTGAACTCTACAGGCATGCGTCTCCCAAACTGATCGACCGCTTCCACTGTCACTTGATGCGCCGTGAGCGCCTGATGCAGCTCCTTTATGTATGAGGTTGACAGCGGTCTGTTTTGTCTCACAAAATCAAACAATCCCTCCATCGCGGATTCCTGATCTTTGATGATAGGCAGGATTGCTTCCACGGGCTTGTTCGTTTTTCCGTGGGGAATCAGGCTCGCCTGGATGCCGCGCTCAATCAGAAGGCGCGTGATCCCTCGATCAATCGTGTACAATCCTTCTATTATGCCGGTCTCTATGGCCCATTGACGCCGAAGCTCCGCGTTGAAGCGGTTCAATGCCTCTGATCCTTGCAGTTTGTTTTTTTGGTTTTTCCAGATTTCCGCAAGGCTTTTCAATTCGTCGGAGACAAATTCCTCCCAATCCAACGGGAGATCTTCTATCGGGACCCACGTGTAGCCTGGCATGATTGCCTTTCCTTTCATACAGTCAACGGCGCTTTCCCGTGATGCATTGCGCGGCGGCGCCTTCGAAAACGTCGGTTTCGCGCTTCCCCGCGGCAAAACCTCGGCAACGGACCGCTTATCGCACGGGGATTCCTTCGGCGTCGCGCCGGCGGAGCTCGGCAAGGAACGAGCCGAAATCATAGCGCGGCGCAAAGCCGAGCATACGCTTGGTTTTTTCCAAATCGGCCATCACGGGGCGATCGGGAAGCCGGAGGCCGTATTTGTCGATGAGATCGCCATGCCCCGGCCAATGTCTCTCGATGATCGCCCGAGGATCGCTCTGGAATGCGTCGCATTCCTCCGGCGTGAAGGGGTGATCGGCGCCGATTTCAAAAGCATCGCAGCCCGCCGCGCCGTCCATCACCTTCTCCATCACGCGGACAGCGCACTCGATCACGTCGCGCCGATCCACCCCTCCCGTCAGCAATC
>JAKJDA010000393.1 GCA_022706165.1 Candidatus Hydrogenedentota bacterium
CAGCGCACTATTCAGCGTGCTCCACTCGATCTCGTCCGCGACCGTCGAGTCGCCGGTCATGCGCAGCATATCGAGCGACATCGCCAGCCATGCGACGGTGCAACACGTTTCGATGGCTTCGCCATGATAGGGCGTGCCTTTGAAGCCTTCGCCCGAGGTGACGCCGCCGGTGTTGTGTCGGTCGCCCTGCACGCCCGAGCGCCAGATGTGCTCGAAGGCTTTTTTGTACTGTTCATCGCCCGTGAGCCAATAGAGTTCAGCGAGCGCCTGCCATGAATGGATGCACTCCCAGCGGTGCTGCGGGAAGTCGGTGACGGGCTTGCCCGCCAGCGCGTCCTCCAGCCACCGGCCCGCGCCGGGTTCATTGAAGGCCTCGTGAACGATATAGTTGGCGAGATCGAGGTAGCGCCGCTCTCCGGTTTTCTTGTACAGCAGCACCAGAGAGTGGCACGCGGACATGTTCATCGAGCCGCCCGCGTCGTCGTTGGTCAGAACCGGGCCGCCCGGACCGAACGTCGCGGCAAGCAGGTCGGCAGCCCTTTTGCAGGCCGTCAGGGCTGGCTCGCACTGGGTATCTTCATAGTAGAGCATAAGACCGTACATGCAATGGTAGTGACCCCAGATATCCCAGTTCTTGCCTGTCAGACGCGTTTCCTGGGGGAATGGCCCAAGATAACCATTTTCGCCTTGGCACGCGATGAGGTCTTTCGCGAATTGATCGATGACTTTCTTTAAGTCCTCGTTACGCGTGAGTCGCCAGCTCAGTTCCGCCCCGGTGAGGTACTTGCCCGCGAACTCGCCAGCCCACGGCATCAGCGGATCGCGCACGGGTTTCCTGTCGCGGTCGCGCAGGACCTGCAGAATTGCGGGGCTGGTCTCGGGGGTCGAGATATAGTAGTTGGCAATGGTGCGATCGATGCGCCCGCGCAGATAGCCGTTCAGATCGAACGAGGCGTCTGTCGCGGTCGTCAACGCCGGTTTCACGTTGTCGTTTGGATGTGTGCTCATGATGGGTTTG
The DNA here is from genome assembly GCA_022706165.1 of Candidatus Hydrogenedentota bacterium. GTDB lineage: Bacteria > Hydrogenedentota > Hydrogenedentia > Hydrogenedentales > SLHB01 > JAKJDA01. Next base: position 1,019 of record JAKJDA010000393.1, read on the forward strand.
TCTCCATTGGCGGCCCATGACGAAGCGCCAATCAGCAGCAGCGATACAACGGTTCCCCATGTTTTCATGCCGCCTGTCCTTTCTTGTTTGGGCAATTCATTCAGCCGACCGGCGAACAACGCGCATCCGTTTCCGCCTTCGGCCACGCCCGGCCCAGCGACCGGGCGCTTGGGGTCCGAGACCCCGAAGATTAAGACGCCTTACGACGTCATTCTATGCGATCACGCCGTTCTTGCGCAGTAGGTCGAGCACCGCTTTCGCGCTCTCTTCAAGCGACAACTTCGCCGTGTCGACGACGAGTTCTGCTTTCAGTGGCTCTTCATACGGCGCGCTGATGCCGGTGAATTCTGGGATGAGCCCGGCCCGGGCCTTCTGATAAAGCCCCTTCACGTCTCGTTGTTCGCAAACGTCCAGATCGCATTTCACGTATATCTCGTAGAAGTTGCCCTCGCCCGCCGCCGCGCGGGCCTTGTCGCGATCGGCCCGGTATGGCGAGATGAACGCCGTCAATGCGATGACGCCGGCCTCGGTGAACAGTTTGGCGACTTCGCCGATGCGGCGGATGTTTTCTTCGCGGTCTTCCGGCGAAAAGCCGAGGTTCTTGTTCAGGCCGTGCCGGATGTTGTCGCCGTCCAACACATAGGTGCGGCAGCCCGCCTCGAACAACGCGTTCTCGACCGCATGCGCCAAGGTGGATTTGCCCGACCCCGACAGGCCCGTGAACCACAACACGACGGCCCTGTGCCCGTTCTCTTTTTCACGGTCTTCCCGCGTGATGTCCGCATGATGCCACGTGATGTTCTTGCTTTTGATCTCGTCTGACATGATTTTCTCCGTCCGTTCTGACCTATGCGCCCTGAGCATTCCGCGCGCGTCCGCATCGCGCGTGCGAACAAGCAGCGGTAGTGTAGCACGGCCCGAATGGGATTGGTAGGGGGGCGGTTCCGGCGCGATGCTTGGAACACGTCCCCGGCGGCACCGAAGAGGCTAGCCGAGAAGCCCGAATTTGTCCATTCGGTATCGCACCTGATCCCTGCTGAGACCGAGGAGCGTGGCGGCCTGCGTCTGGTTGCCGCGAGTGCGTCCGAGGGCTTGCAGGACAAGGTCCTTTTCCACCTCGGCAAGGTTGCACCCCTTTTCGGGCAGGCGAACCAATCGCCCCTCGGGTTCGTGGGAGCCCGGCATCGTCAAGTGCCCCAGCAGGATATCGTTTTCCACGAGGCGATCGCCGGAAGCAAGGAGCACGGCGCGTTCGAGGACGTTGCGCAATTCGCGCACGTTTCCCGGCCAGTGGTAGCCGCGCAAACGGTCCATGGCTTCTTCCTGGATGCCGTCGATCGAACGGTGAAATTCGCGGTTGTACACGGCGAGGAAATGATCGACCAACAGCGGCAGATCGCCGGGTCGTTCCCGCAGGGGCGGCAAGATGATGGGCAACGTGCTGAGGCGGTAGTACAGATCAATCCGGAAACGGCCCGATTTGAGGGCGAGATCGAGGTTTTGGTTGGTGGCGGCGATGATGCGGGCGTTGACGCGTATTTCGTGAACGCCGCCGACGCGCTTGAAGGTTTTGTCTTCGATGGCGCGTAATAGTTTGGCCTGTAGAGAGGGGGACATGTCGCCCACTTCGTCCAGAAAGATGGTACCGCCCGATGCGGCCTGAAAGAAGCCGCCCCTTGATTCCGTCGCGCCGGTGAATGCGCCCTTGGCATGCCCGAAGAGTTCGGACTCCAGAAGCGTCTCCGGAATGCGGCCCGGGCCGATTCGTAATGGATGGCCCGCGCCAGGAGGTCTTTTCCCGTTCCGCTTTCGCCCAGAATCAGCACGGTGGAGGCGTCGCTGCGCGCAATCTTGCGCACCAATTCCTTGATGGCGATCATGTGAGGGCTCTCGCCGACAAGCTGGTCAAGGCCGAAGCGCGTCTTGGCCTGCGCCACCTGGGCGTGGAGACGGTTCCGGAGTTGACGTTCGTCGAGGGCCCGGTTCACCGCCAACGCCAGCTCGTCCATATTGAAAGGCTTCGTAAGATAAT
>JAKJDA010000394.1 GCA_022706165.1 Candidatus Hydrogenedentota bacterium
CGCGATCCGTAACGCCCGCAGTGTTATATATCGTCTCGATCCGCTTCGACAGATCTTCATTTGTCGGGGCCGTTGCGTCTGAAGGACACAGCATGACGCCGGGGTCGGTCAAATATTCCGGATACAGCAACAACGGTTCCGGCGTCATCAAATTCGCCAAACGATCGATGTTCAGAAAGCCTCCCGGCTTGCTTTCCATCGGAAACGCTACCGGCGGGAATTTGCCGCCTCGGTCTTCGCCCGCGTACATCTTAAATACCAACCCCATCTGCTTGAGGTTGTTTTGGCAGCTCGAGCGACGGGCGGCTTCGCGCGCTCGCGCCAGAGCGGGCAATAGAATAGCAGCTAGGATTCCGATTATGGCAATGACGACGAGCAACTCAATCAGGGTAAAGCCTTTCCTCTTCATGACACGCAACACTCCTTTCTGAATCTGACTTCGCCAAAATAAAACTATGATTCCCACGCTTCACAAAATGACAAGACCACGTTTTCCCCTACAACGACGGAACGAAACCTTACGCCGTTCCCGCACGGAAGATGCAATTCGGAGGCTACCTCATCCCCCCTTCCCCATTCAACATTTCCATTTTACGGCGTCACGCAGTCCACGTCTTGACTCTAGTCTATCACGAGGCGAGCAAAAAAGCAAAAGATTCGATAGCTGACAAGAGTAGAGACTTCGCGTATTTCAATGCCTTACCATTCAGCGGAAAAACAGTCTGTCTTTGTACTGCCATGCAATACAAAGCTAGGTTTTTTGTAGAGCATAAGGCGCTTATGTCGGTAAAAATGAAAAAAACTCTATATTAAATCAAAACAAGAACCCATTCCGATATGCGCCCCTCGGTTGTTCATTCACGAACATACGATTATTTTCGTTGATTTGCGGCGTCAAATCATGCCTCCTGGGATGTGGACGATCAGAGGCCTTCTTGCCACGACCACAACACGATGGGATACGAACAGAGTGTATCCCAATCCGTTGGGATCGGTCGCCGACAGAGCATTCGAGACAGGAAAGGCGAGAGGAACATCCCCCCTAATCTCTACTCTCGCAAGTAGTCGCGGCTCTCTTTCAGATCGATGAAAGGGTCCCGTAGGTGCGTGTCGTGCTCGATAAAAATCCAAGCATCGTAACCAACGTCCTTGAGGGCCTTCATCACGGCAAGGTTGTCGAGGCCGATGTTGCCTTTGCCGAGACCGCAGAAGCGTCCGCCGGCAGAACGGCGTTCCTTGCCGGCCTCGGGATTCGTAACGAGCCAATCCTTGAGGTGGATCGAGGATAGCTTATCGGGATAGCGGCGCACGATTGCGACGGGATCGCCGTCCACTGCGGCCAAATGGGCCGTGTCCAGGACGAGGCCGCATTGAGGGCATTCCTTGAGGAAATGCTCCAGTTCGTCTTGCGTTTCGATGCGTGTGTCCATGTGGTTGTGCAAGGCGGCCGTGATGCCCCAGCGCATGCAGGCCTCGGCTTGGGCGCGGGCTTGGCGACAGAACGTGTCCATGTCGCGATCGCGTGAGACGGCCGTGACCCAGACATAGGCCTTGCCCAGGCCGGCGGTCCATTGAATGCTGGATTCCGGGTTGGGTCCCGCGCACGTGGCGAAATCCATGCCCAGGCGCTTGTATCGCGCCGCGCGATGCAAAGCGTCGTCCGCGCTGACCGCATGCACGCGCTCGACGCCCTCAAACCCGATGCCTTTGAGCTTTGCCAACCGCTCCTCAATGTCGTAACAGGCCCCGTCCCACACGTTCATGCCGTAGTCGGCAACGCCAAATTTCATTTCATTCCCTCCTCAAAAATTCAAGATTCACCACAAAGGCACAAAGGACACAGAGGAACACAAAGAAGAGAAAGAAGCAGCTGTTTTTCTCTGCATCTCTGCGTCAAATTTTTCTTTCTCCCCTTAGCGCCGTTGCCTTTGTGTTAATTTCTAAATTGCGAAGCTAATCCTGCATGCCCGCAGGCGCCACCGGTTCCGCTTTGATCGCGGGGACGCCACGGTGTTGTGAGGCGATGGCCAGCGCGCTTTCCCACATGACCTTTGCCTGGAAATGATCGCCGTTGTGCATCGCGGCGTACCCGCCGCTGATGCGCTTCTTGAACTCCTCCAGCCATGCCGGGGTCGGAATGCTCTGGAAGACAAAGGACTCCTGGTACTCCAGCAATACTTCCATGCAGGCCGCATAGGCTGCCAGCGCCTCATATTGCATGCGCGGCAAGATTGGGCGACGCTCCGCAAGACTGGGCAGCACAGGGAAAGGCGCGTGGGGCTCTTTTTGATACCAATAGACCACGCTCGAATAATCGTTCTCAAAATCGTTGGCGTGGCCGTGCTCGATGGTCATCCGGATCGATTCGCCGAAGCGAATCGGATCGTTCAGGTACCAGCGGTACATCGCGTTCATGCCGCGAAACGTATCGCCGCCTTTGTTCTCGATGAGATGAAACCCGGTGTACGGTCCCGCATACTCCGTGGCTGGACACGCGCCGCCGCCGAAGACTTCCTCCGAACCGGTGCCGTGAATCGACGGCGGCCACGTGTCGCCATCGATGAAGATCATGTCGTCGCCTTCGCCGTACCAACCGCCCTGGATATTGTTGACCTGCAAATGAAGCCCCACGATGTGCCCTTCGCCCTTGGCTTCGAGCATGACGTAGTTGTCCTTGCCCGTGTCGTTGATGCGCGGGAACGCGCCCCGGTCTTTGAGGATGGGCGCATCGTACACGGTGGTGAGGCATTCGCGCCGCCACTGCGCATGGAAACGGCCCAAGTCGTGCGGCAGTTTTCCATCGGGATAGCTCTCGTAATCGACGTGGCACCAGACTCGCCCGAGCGTGCCGCCGAACACACGCGCACTTTGGTTGACAAGTTCGATGCGGGCGCCGTTCTGGAAGGGCATCGGGAAATAGCAGTTGATGCCGTTGTTGACGCGGGGAAGGCCGCAACCGGGATTGATCGCCACCATCAACGAAGTGAACAAGCGCAGTGTGCAGTTGCTAATGCAAAAGAAA
>JAKJDA010000395.1 GCA_022706165.1 Candidatus Hydrogenedentota bacterium
GCTGCCAATCGTTGAGCGGAAGAACCGCCTGGGTGTCCTTGACCATATCGGTCACCGCCACCGACGCCGTCGGTTCCGCAGGCGCCTGGCCGACCGTAATGGTGGCGTAGGGATTCGGCGCCGGGTCGGTGGCCGTCCGGCTCACCGTAACCGCCCCTCCCGCCAAGGCGAGCGTCAAGGTCACCGTATACGTGCCCTGGGCGGTGTACGCGAACACGGGGTTCTGTTCTGCCGACGTGGTGGGAGCGGCATCCCCGAAATTCCACAGATAACTCGTCACCGGAAGCCCTCCGGGATTGGAGGTGTCCGTGAATTGGACCGTCAACGGCGCGCCTCCGAAAACCGGAGAGGCGACAAAGTCCGCGAACGGCGGATTCATGACTTGGAAGAAGTTGATGTTCTCGATCGTGTTGCTGCCGCGGGTGCTCGCCGCGCGCAACTGAACGGTGTACATGCCGAGTTCCGCGAATTGCATCGTGAGGATGCCGTTGATTTGGTTTGTGGAGACGGTGACGGTTCCCGTGGTGACGTTCGTGAATGTCCAGACGTTGTTGACGGGGTCATGCCCCACGGATTGATCGAAGAATTTGATGGGCCATCCCGGCGCGACGCGCGTCCGGTCCGCCGAGAAATTGGCGCGCACCGGCAGTTGGGCCACGGCGCTTTCCACCCAGACAAACGTCATCAGAATGGCGACGCACAGGAACATGGGGCGCAGGGAACGCTGTGAAATCACGGGCTTACACCTCCACATGCAGGATGCCCTCGCCTCGGCGGCAACGCCGCGGGAGCAGCACCTGGGGTTGACGGGAAAATGCGATACCTCGGTCAGGCGTCTTGGAGACGGGAGGCACAGGGCGTAAAACCCGCCCCGGAATCGGAATAGCCGAACCCGATCGAACAGCGCTTCCGCACCGCATTACGTTTCCCGCGAAACAGGAAAACGCCATGCTCCTTCCCTTTTCAGGCAGGGTGTCGCGCACAATCCGACCCTTCACTCCTCTTTGCGGCCCACTACCCCACTGTACCATGCGTGCGTCGCGCCCGTTACACACGCACAAATACAAAAACGCGTCGTTTTCCTTATAACATAGACGGCATTATGTGTCAATAAAGAAAGGATACGCAAATCCTTTTAATCTCAAGACCTTAAGACACGCACGACGTCTCCGGGTCTTCCGGGAGCCCCCGGCATTCTCCCAAATCGACGCTCCAAAATGAAGCCCCCTCGCCCCTCGGGGCGTTGATCGGCTATTCGGGTGCGCCACGAGAGACGTCCGAACGGTTCAGCGCATCCAGATAGTCCGTCAGGGCGTCAATCTCGGCGGGAACGCCGACAAGCGGCGGCATGAACGCTCGGTAGGGAGAGTCTTCGGGCCGATCGTGGAGCATGGCGATCATGCTAGCGATGGCGGCGCGATCCCGGCCTTTCAACAGGCGTTTCATGGAGCGATAGCCGTCGCGCGTGTGACATGCCAGGCATTGGCCTTGGAACATCAAGGATCCGAAGGCCGCTTTGGCGGCTTGGGCATCGGCGGGCAACACGGCCCCGGGATCGGCTTGGAGCGCCGCCTGCCACCCCGCCCGCTCGGCATCCCGCACCCAGGGACTTTTCGTGAGGTAGCCGTCCCGGTTGAACGCCTCCGCCTCTTTCACGCGAATGGCGTTGGAGTACATGTATTCTCCAATGACGAAGGGCTTGCGAAGCATTTCGCGGGTGTGTTCGGTGGCGCCGGTGGCGGCAAGGGCAATCACCAGCACCGAGCAGGCATGGCCAAAGGCGAAGTCGCGCGGGGAACGGTATGCGAGAAAATACACGATCAGCGCGATCGTGCCGCTGGTGACGATGGTGATCAACGCGCTGCGGGTCACCTGGGTGAACACGCCCTGACCAATGGTCGAAATGCCAAGCGTCAGCAGGCCGCGCTGGGTTTCAGGCACCATGTACAGATACCAAACAAAGAAAAGCGGCAGCAATACGTAGGCGGGAATAAGCCATTTTGCGGACCAGCGAACGATCTCTTCCTTGAGGTGCGGCATCTGGTACGCGTCGATGCGGCTGGCGGTGACAAGCGCCCATAGGCCCGCCAACGAAAGGCAGATGAGAGTGCGCAAGAACAGGCTCGGCCAAAACGTCGGGTTGAAAAAGGCGTGCCAGAACATGGACGCCTCGTTGCCGCTGCCCGCAACGGACAACCACCCCTGGCCGGGCGTCAGCATGAACGTCAGAATGCCGTTGATGACGAACAGGCTCAGCCACGCCGAACCCGCGTAGACCCAGGCGATGGCGAGATGCAGGCGGTTCGAGACCTTTCCCCAAGTGTAGTAATACAGCAGCGCCGCGGCCACTTCGATAAGGAAAAAGGTCCATTCGATGGCCCATCCGAAGACGAAATTGTGGATAAGGGCGCTGGTGGCTTCGGGGGCGGCCAGCCCGATGGCGAACCAAATGCCGACGCCGCTGACGGTGCCGAACGCGGCGGTCAACACCATAAAGAAGCGGGAGTGGACCTTGAGAATGTCTAGCCAGTCGTTTCGGCCTTCGCGCAACGCCTTGCGCTCGGCGATGGCGAGATAGAAGCCCCCCCCTATGGCGAAATGCGAGATCATCACGTGGAAAATCGCGATAAGACCGATGACCCATCCGCTGCCGATATGCGGCACCTCCCACGACGGGTAATTCATGCTGAACTCCTTGGCGGCGCGTCCGGACCTGCCCCGAAACGATCATGCCGCTTTGTCCAAGTATCCCCAGACCGTAAGCGCGGCGAGTCCCGCCAGCGCGATCAAGCCAAACCACGTTGCGGCGCGAGCGCGGCGTCCCTTGGCGGTCGTCGTGTCATACAAGGGGATCAAGCCCCAAAGCGCGCCGCCGATCGTGAACAACGCAATGCCCAACGCTTCCCCTGCCATGCCGGGAAACCAATGTCCCAAAACCTTGAGGGCCTGGAATTGACTCATGAAATACCATTCCGGATGGATGCCCAGGGGAGCGGGTTGAATCGGATCGGCTTGCGG
>JAKJDA010000396.1 GCA_022706165.1 Candidatus Hydrogenedentota bacterium
ATTCGATCCGTTCGGAGCATCACGCTTTCTTACCGCCATGGAGCGCAACGCTGCGCTGAAAGCGGGCCGCGCGCCCGCCGATCCGCGCTCGCTCGACTTCCTGTCGTCGCATCCGGCCACACCGGAGCGGGTGCAGAACGCGCAAGCCAGCGCGCGCCAGTTTTCGTCGCCGGAAGGCGGCGAACGCGATCGCGACGCGTATCTCTCTGCTATCGACGGCCTGGTTTACGGTGAAGACCCAAGCGAAGGTTTCGTTCGCGGACGACGTTTCCTGCATCCTAAGCTCGGCTTCACCTTCCAGGTGCCGGAAGGCTTCGTGCTTGAGAACACCGCGCAGGCCGTGGTCGGCGTGCGCGAAGGCGGCACACAGGCAATGCGCTTCGATGTGGTGCGTGTTCCCGCCGAACAGACTCTCGGCGACTATCTCAATTCCGGATGGATGGAGAATGTCGACAAGGCGTCGACAGAAGACATCAGCATCAACGGCTTCCCATCCGCGACGGCGACCGCCGCCGGCGACCAGTGGCAATTCCGAATCTATGCCCTGCGCTTCGGAACGGATGTGTACCGCTTCATTTTTGCGGCGAAGAAGAAAACCAACGAGAGTGATCGCAGCTTCCGCGACACGGTGAATTCCTTCCGCCGCCTGACACTGGCGGAGATCCAGGCCGCCCGCCCGCTGCGGATTAAGGTCGTGACCGCGCAACCGGGCGATACGGTCGAAACGCTGGCGCAGCGGATGCAGGGCGTTGATCGAGCTGTCGACCGGTTTCGTGTCCTCAACGGACTCGACTCGCGTGCGACGATCAAACCGCGCGAGCGCTTGAAGATCGTGGTGGACTGAGCGGCCGTTTCTGGCGAACCTCACAGCGACCCAAACAAAAAGCCCGGCTCAACAGCCGGGCTTTTCTAGTTTTCAAACGTGAGACAATCAGGCGGCTTCGTCGGCCGACACCGAATCGTCGCCGTCATCACCATCATCGGACTCATCGTCCGCGACAGCGTCGGCTCCCGCCTCGGCCTCAGCCTTGGCGCCGCGACGCGGGCTCTTGGCCAGGTTCGCTTCGATCTCCTTGACCGCTTCGGTCTCGGTGACGTGCTGAACGACGGCGATCTCGCGCGACAGGCGATCGAGCGCCGCTTCATAGAGCTGACGCTCGCTGTAGGATTGCTCGGGCTGCGATTCGGAGCGGAACAGATCACGCACCACTTCGGCAATTGCGACGATGTCGCCCGAATTGATCTTCGCTTCGTATTCCTGCGCGCGGCGCGACCACATGGTGCGCTTGATGCGGGCGCGGCCCTTGAGAGTTTCGAGCGCGCGCTTGACCAGCGCGGGATCCGACAGCTTGCGCATGCCGACATTGGCGACCTTCGCCGTCGGCACCCGCAACGTCATCTTGTCCTTGATGAAGTTGATGACAAAAAGTTCGAGGCGCGCGCCGGCGATTTCCTGCTCCTCGATCGCAAGAATCTGGCCAACACCATGCGCCGGATACACCACGAATTCGTTGGTCTTGAAGCCCTGGCGCTGAGTCAGCGGCTTTTTCGGCTCCTCGATGCGCGGCGCGGCTGCAGCCGGCTTCGCGGCGGGCTTGCCGGCAACGGTCTTCACCGGGGCCTTAACAGGGGGGGCCTTGGCAACCGGAACTTTCGCAACGGGAGATTTCGCAGGCGAGGCCTTGGGCGCCGCAGTCTTGGCAGTGGGCTTGGTCACGGGCTTTGAAGGCTTTGCGGAAGCCTTCGCGGGCGTCTTTGTAGTTTTTTTGCTGGGCATCGTGCTTCTTTTGTTTTTTGAGACTGTGGCGGATGCGCGAGCATCCTTCTTGGACGCACTGCGGGTGTCCGCAAGCGTCTTTTTGGTGCCCTTATCCTTGGAACCCTTGTCGTTTGTTTTAGAGTTCTTTTTATGACGCAATTTGTCTGACACGGCGCCTATGCGTGGAACCGCCACGCCCCTGTTCAATTGTTTCGCGGGAACCCATCGGAACCCAAACCGGGGCAAAAAGGGTTCAGCTCTCTTGAATGTGCCCAAAATAGCACATTTCCCGCAAAAATCAATGATTTATGGGCTGCCGCACGCCTTCGGCGCTCCCAACGGCGGCATTCGTCGCCAGTAGGGTTAAAACTTATGCGTCATGGAAGGACGATCAGGCGCGCAAGCTGGCCGCAAAAAGGGCCGGTTCAGTCGCCCGAACCCGGATTGGCAGAAAAATATTTATCGAACTTGCCTTCGACACCATCAAATTCCTTGGCGTCGTCAGGCGCATCCTTTTTCTGGGTGATGTTCGGCCACGACTTCGCGTGCTCGGCATTCACTTCAAGCCATTTCTCAAGGTTCGGCTCAGTATCCGGCTTAATCGCGTCCGCAGGGCACTCCGGCTCGCAAACGCCGCAGTCGATGCACTCGTCCGGGTGGATCACAAGCATGTTCTCGCCCTCGTAGAAGCAATCCACGGGACACACTTCCACGCAATCCATGTACTTGCACTTGATGCAATTTTCGGTGACGACGTAAGTCATCCAAAGCTCCGGAACGTCTCAATTTTCAGGTTTGGCGTAGCGCAGGACGTGCGCCGCCGCAAGAGATGCCGTCATGGCGATAGCTGGCAGCTAATCACTCCGGAGATGATTGCAAATCATCGTAAATGGCACGAGCCGCAGCGGAATCGCCGCGCCGCTCGCTAAATCCGGTGATCTTGAGGATGCGCACCCGGCTGTCGAGCGCGATAGTGAGGACCTCGCCTGCTTTGACCGCATGGCTGGGGGATGTCTGCCGCGCACCATTGATCCGCACGCGTCCCTTGGCGACCAGGGCGGCGGCATCGGTCCGGGTTTTCACCACCCGCGCATGCCACAGCCACTTGTCGAGACGCTGCCGGTCCAAATCAATCCTTGCGGGTACCTGCGAGCTGATCCTTCAGCGCCGCCAGTTTGGCAAACGGCGAATTCGGATCGGCCGGGCGATCGCGCTCGCGCGGTGTCGCACTGCTTGCGTAAGTGCGATGCGAGCCGCCGC
>JAKJDA010000397.1 GCA_022706165.1 Candidatus Hydrogenedentota bacterium
AACACCTTTGCCAGCGGGATCAAATAGACGATGTGCTCGGCAATCTCCAGGCTGTGCGCCATCCAGTCGGCGAAGATGCTGTAGGGCGGATTCGACACGATCCAGTCAACCTTCTCGTGCCACGCGAAGAAGTCCCTACCGTCGCGGACCTCACACCATTCCGCCCCCGGCATGTGTTTCCAGAACGCTCCGGCCCCTCGGCATGGGTCAAGCATCCGGCCTGCTGGCCGGAAGTGCTTCACCACGTCGGCGGCAACCTCGTCAGGCGTCAGAACAACGTCTGTCGCCTTGGCGTCGGTTGCCTCCAGTCCTGGAAGGATGGCCTGCATCACTCGGAATCCCCAACCAAGCCGTGGAGGTTACGCGGCGAAGCGCCGCGAACCTCGCGGCCATCGTTGGGCTGTATAGGATCATCTCCGACTCGGCCACACTTTTTGAACCACCACGCTTGAGTTGTCGGATAGTATGCGGTCAGCGTGATAATGCCGATTGCGATGTCGAACAGGCCGAACCAGTCTGAAATCCAGTCCTCTGCCCATCGCTCGAACCGCGATTGCTGTCTTGCCGATGCTGTTTGATCGTAACTCATGTTTCCTTTCCGCTGGCCGGGAAAGCCCAACCAGCATTTCGAGGCTATCCCTCGCCCGGCTCGGTCAGCCTCAAATTATTGTTGGAACTACTCACCGAGCGCCTGATCCATGACGCCAAGCGTGTACCAGATAGCCGCCGTCTTCGCCTCTGGGTACATGTGGCGCAATATCCGCATCTTCTCGCGCAGCTTCTTACGGTCGCGCTCGTATGCTGCAAGCGTGGCCTTTGTCCCGTGCAGGATTTCTTCGCTCAGTTGTTCTTTTGTCCTCGGCATCTTCGACTCCTTCCAATCTCTGGGTTTCTGACTCTGAAATGTTCCAACCATCGGATGGTGCGTACCTCAGTCCCGCGGCGGGGCTTCGGCCCGCACATCCGGGTTGTTGGAAAACAGGTCGCCGTCATCCGCTCCAGAGTTGCACGATGCAAGGTTCTTGACCGCCTGCCGGTAGTACGACGGCTTCAACTCGATTCCGATTCCGCGCCGACCGTTCAGCACGGCCCCATAGACTTCGCTACCCACGCCCATGAATGGTGTCAGAACAATCTCACCGGGGTTGCTCCACAGGACACAGGCCCGCTCGATAACGTCAAGCTGTAGCGGGTGTACATGACGCTCGTCGTCAGGCTCGCGGCTTTCCTTGTACGGCAACACCCGGTCAATGCGAATATCATCCCAAACGCTGGATGCGTACTGCCGCCAAATCCAATGCGAGAAACGGTTTTCGGTCTGCTTGCCGACGTGTCCTTTGAATCGGTGAAGGTCTGCCGGGATCTGGCGTTCGCCAGCGTAGGAATGAAGTCCGGTAGGATGGGAAACCGGAACGGCGTTTTCACCGACCTTGCGGAACATCAGAAGATAATCCGCGCTCGCCACATCGCATAGGGTTGAATCCTCCACGATCTGTTTATGGGCAAGCCCTTTTGCCATCGTGCGATTACGAACGCCGAGAGGTTCTTTCCAGATTGCCCGACGCCCCGCAAATATGAATCCGTGCGTCTCATGCGCTCGAATAACATCGCCGGGAAAGTCGATCAATCCGGTTCCGACGTTCGCCCCGCAACCCATTCTTGCAGACTCCCCATTTCCGCGCCCCGGAACATCCATCACATGAACCGCAGAAACGCGACCTGGTTTCGTCAGCCGCGCAATCTCCGCGATCACGAATGCGTAGTGGACGAAAAACTCCTGATAGCTTCGGCAATTCGATAAGTCGCGCTCGTTAGAACTGTAGTTGTACAGCCCACAGAACGGAGGCGAGTAAATCGAAAGGTCAACGCGCTCGTCTGGAAGCGAGCGCATCACTTCGATGCAGTCGCCGTTATATAGCGCGTACTGGTCGGTAATGGTCTGATCTTTTATAGCCATGACGGTATCTCTTCTTTCTTCGTGTAGTCGTTCGGTTTGACGATCTTCTTTTCGTTCCACATCATCGCGACGAGCTGATCGAACATCGCGCTCGCCTGTTCGGTTTTCCGTTGCAGATTCAACAGGACGCCCTCTTGGCCGTCCGTCGTCACCATGTCAACGACAACCGGATTCTTCTGCCCGAACCGCCAGCAACGGCGGACACTCTGGTAATACTGTTCGTAGGAGTGTGACGGGAAGTAGGTTTGATGGGCGCAGTGTTGGAGATTCAAGCCGAACCCTCCGATGGTCGGCTTGGTCACCAGCACCCGCACGTCGCCGCGAATGAACGCCGCAAAAGTCTCTTCCTTGTGTTCCTCAGAATCGTTGCCTGAAACCTCGGCGGCCCCGTTTATTGCCTTTGCCAAACGGTTCCCCTCTTCATTCAGATTGCACCAAACCACGGCGGCGCGGTCGTGCGCGTTGACCAGTTCCGCAGCCATTTCGCACCGCTCGACCAGCGTATGCCGCAAGTCTGCGCGTTGCTCTGCAAGCCCGAACGCCGGGACGTCGAACAGCAACCCGTCTCGCGGACGCTCCGCATGGACGACGTGTTGCCGAACGGAAAGCGGAGGCAACTTGAACGCGCCATCATCGAAGCCAAGGTCGGAAGGCTTCCGCATGGCCCGCGCCCATGAACAGACCCAACGCCAATAGCTTTGAGTTGCGTGTGGGCGCAGTTTGAATATCCCGGCCATGTGTTCTTGACGCGCCGTGCTTGTCTGCTTGTCCTTTTTGAAGAAACGGCTAATCATATCCGTCGCCCCAAGTTCTCCCAACGCCTCGCTACTCGTGCCGAGTTCAATATAATCGTTAGGCGCGGCAGTGGCCGTACACAGAAGCCGATACGGACGCTTCCGCATGAAGTCCGTGACGGCCTTGCGCGTCTCTCCGTCGAAGTTTTTAAGGATGCTGGATTCGTCGCATACCACCCCATCGAAATCATCGGGGCTAAAATGGTGCAGTCGTTCGTAGTTCGTTACCACGATGCGGTCGCCGTCGTGCAATCCGTCGCGGCGG
>JAKJDA010000398.1 GCA_022706165.1 Candidatus Hydrogenedentota bacterium
CGAGCTTCACGGTGCTGCTGGGCGCGGACGGATATCCGCATCCGGGCTTGGCCGCCTACGCCCATCTCACGCGCTCGTTGGAAGGCAAGCCGTTCGTGCGCAAGGTCGCGCTGGGCGAGAACCGTTTCGCTTATCTCTTCGCGGGGCGCGGCGGAAGCTGCGCGGTGCTCTGCTGCGGGCGCGATGCCAAGCTGCCGTTCGTCCGAGACCCCGCCATCCGCTGGACCGATCTCTTCGGCAATCCGCTGGCCGATTCCGACACGCTGCCCGGTACGATGCGCTACGCAGCGAGCGCCCTGCCGCCGGAGGCGCTTGCGAGCCGCTTGGCGCGTAAGTATGCGCTTAAAGACATGTGGCAAGGCATCGTCATGCGGCCATTTTTATCAGAACAAATGGGCCATATTTCATCAAGTTATCAAGCCGATGTTGCCATGTAATCGCAGGGATAACCACCTTGCCGGCATGGAAATCGGCGATGTCCGGGTTGCCGAAGTCAGTAGAGCACTTCGAAATCGGCCACGCCGTTTGCAGGGGTCACCGTCGCCTCGACGTAGAGCGAATGGTCTACGGACGCGGTTTCGAATTTCGTTTCGACGCCGTTGACGAGAAGCTTCGCGGCCCGTTTGCCGTCCGGCAGCAGGATGTGGGCGTTGATCTTCCGCGCGGGCGACCTGAGATGGTAGCGGAGGCCGGCGTCGGCGAGGATACCGCGGCAGTCGACATATTTTCCGGTCAACTCATAGCCGGTGGCATAGCGGATTTCGCGATAGTGGGTCACCGGCCAGCGCGGTGAAAAGTCGATTACGTCGTATCCGGTTCCGGCGTCCACTATACCGGCGAGCCCCTTGTCCACCGCATCCATCAACGCCGCGGCGCCCCAGGCGCTCGGCCCCCCGCCGAGCGCCTTCTGGGTGATCGGATCATAGAGGAAGTAGATCCCGCCGTCGCGTTCGAGCATCGTCTCAAAACGCTGCAGGATGTCCCACGCGTACTTCTCGCGTCCGCAGGTGAATGCGCCTTTGGCGAGTTCGCCTGCGGTGAAGGGAGAAATCCCCCCGTTCACGTACTGTCCCGGCGAATACTCCTTGAACTTTGGCGCGTATGCGGGATCGATGGAAAAGAACTCGGCGAACGCCTTCGTCGTCTTCCGACGCGCCTGGAACTCGTCCACCACGGACCGGCACTGAGACGGCGAGAGAATGCCGCGGTTGAGCGCGTAGGCGTCGGAAAGCGAGAGTCGCTCGGCTTCGTGCTCGTCGAGGGCTTTCCCGCCGCGCACCGGATACTGATGGACAAAGAAGCGCCCATTCCAGAGCGTCTTCATGATGTCCGCCTTGAGAGCTTCCGCGTGCCGACGCCATTCGGATGCCTTGGCGGGATTGCCAAGGCGGTCATTAAACCAGGCGAGCTGGTTCATCGCCTGATAGACGCCGGTGTTGTCGCCGTGCATCGCGCACATTGTCTCGTCCGGATGGATGGAACGGTCGGAGCTGCTGCGCTTCTCGGTGGTGAAGTCCCAGGTATCGATCGTGTATGGGCGGATGCAGAGCCGCGTCTCGGCGTCCCACCGCTTGGGGTCGCTCGTCTGGTAATCGATGCCCTTCTCGAGCCGCGGCAGCACGGAGGCGAGCCAGTGGTCGTCACCGGTCATCCGGTAATAATGCATCGCGCCTTCGACGACAAGGTATTCGACGTCCGCCTCGAGTTCCAGGCGTACCAGCGAGAGATTGTCCTCCGGGTAGAGGATGCGGCAGTCACGCGGCACGAACTTCCAGTGCACATCGTCGATCTGCTTTACGAGTTCGTAGTACTGTCCGTCCGGGCGCTGGGTGTCGATAATGAATTGGAGGAAAGCAAGCGGATCGCGCTCCCAGTGCATCCAGCCCTTCATCTGCTGCACATGATCGCGAATCCAGTTGTGGTTGCAGACAATTACCTTGCCGTCGATGAAAAGCAATCGACGGTTTACGGTGATTGTTTCGCGAAGCCGCTGCAGAAACATGCCGAGCCGCGAATCCTGCGCGGAGAGGAATCCGGGTGCGGACCATTCCGGATTGTTGTAGATCCCGCACGCGGTATTTCCGTTTTTCATCCGCGGTAGCGGATGCGCGAATGGAATCGTCCGGTCGCGGTTGATCGCCAACCCCGCGGGATCGGGCAGCGGGTCGTCCACCAGAGTCGCTGCGGGAAGCATCGTGGAAAACGCCAGCACGGATACGGCAATGAGCGAGGTATGTTTCATGAGAATTTCCCTTCAACCAAAGTGTTCAACTGGTTATGAGAGCATGATTCTGTGGCAGGTCGGGGCAACAATTGTCGACAGAGCGCTGTCGGGGGCAAGACGCTATTTGCAGAGATTAACCCTTCGCGCGGCTTGGGGGGCACGAGCATTGATGAAGAGCGAGAACTGAGTGTGAGAATCCGGAGAAAAAAGGGAGCGCACCCTGTAGGATTCGAACCTACGACCTTCTGATCCGTAGTCAGATGCTCTAATCCGCTGAGCTAAGGGTGCGGGGTCATCAAGTTGCGCCACGGGATAGAAACTCGATTCTGCGCGCGCGGCGGTGCATGGTTCGGGGCGATGGAGGCGCGGAATAGTGTCACTCTGGCGAGCCGCAACGTGAAAAAAGCGGCTGAGCTGAAAGCATTGCTGGGCGCGGATTGGAGCGTGAGGAGCCTGATCGATTTTCCGGGCATCCCCGACGTGGTTGAGGATGGTGCGACGTTCGCCGATAATGCGGTGAAGAAAGCGCGATCCATCTCGGAGCATCTGGACGGGATGGTGCTGGCGGATGATTCGGGCCTTGAGGTCGATGCGCTTAACGGCGCTCCGGGGGTGCTATCGGCGCGTTTTGCGGGGTGGCACGGGGATGATGCCGCGAACAACGCGCTGCTGCTTAAGAAATTGGAGGGTTTGCCCATGGATCGGCGTGGGGCGCAATTCCGTTGTGTCCTGGCGATCGCCAAGGCTGGGGGGGTGCTGTTCACATGCGAGGGCATATGCCGGGGTCGG
>JAKJDA010000399.1 GCA_022706165.1 Candidatus Hydrogenedentota bacterium
CCAGGTCGTCGAAATTGTGCAACGTGGCGCGCTTCACGACCGTTCCCGCCAGCGGGACGGGTTCCATCTCCGCGACCGGCGTCAATACGCCCGATTTGCCGACCTGTATCGTAATTGCGCGCACAACCGTCTGCGCAACCTGTGCCGGGAATTTGTAGGCGATGACCCAGCGCGGCGATTTCGATGTGGCGCCAAGTCGACGCCGTTGCGCGGCGGAGTCGACTTTGATGACCATGCCGTCGATCTCGAAGGGCAACGTGGCCCGTTCCGTCTGCCAGCGCTCGCACACCGCCCATGCCTCGTCGATAGACGCGCATCGCTCTGAATAAGGACTCGTGGGCAGACCATGCGCGCGCAAGGCCGCTAACGTTTCCCAATGCGACGTCAGCGCGACATCGCCGATCGGCGCTATGTCATATACCGTCACATCAAGGTTTCGTTGCGCGACCGCTTTCGGGTCGAGTTGTTTCAGCGTGCCCGCCGTGGCGTTGCGCGGATTCGCCAATGGAGCCTCGCCTTCCTCCTCGCGCAATGCGTTGATGCGTGCAAGTTCCGCATGGCGCATGTAGACTTCGCCGCGGACCTCGAGGATGCGCGGGGAAGGCCCCTGCAATTGCAACGGCAGCATTTTGATCGTGCGGACATTGGCCGTCACGTCGTCGCCGCGCTCGCCATCTCCGCGCGTCGCCGCGCGCACATATTGGCCGTCCTCGTAGCGCAAGGATATCGCGACTCCATCCATCTTGAGTTCGACCACATACGCCGGACGATCGCCATCCAAGCCGCGCCGCACGCGCTCGTCAAACGCGCGCACGTCTTCGGGACTGTAGGTGTTGTCGATCGAGAGCATCGGGACAGCGTGTTCGACCGTGGCGAATTCGACGAGCGGCTCGCCGCCAACGCGTTGCGTGGGCGAATCAGGGCTGGCTAACTCCGGGAATGCGGACTCCAGCGCTTCGAGTTCCTTCACAAGCGCATCGTACTCGAAATCGGAGATTTCGCTGCGCGCTTCGGCGTAATACAACCGGTTGTGCCGCGCGATCGCTTCACGAAGCTCCTTGCAGCGGGCAACGGCTCTTTCATGTGTGGCGTCACGGTCGTTCATGCTAGGATTATATACAATCGCTTTGACTCGCCGCACAGATGGCGCGGGGCTCCGATCGCCGCGCGCCTTCGGGCGAAATCGACGCTCCCTTCGCCGCCCCCGATGCTGATCCGTCAAGACCCGTTCAACGAGGGATTGTGCGGCGCGTTTCCTCGTCTCGCTGACGGGTCAGCGTGACAAACACGTCCTCAAGAGTCGGCGGGATCACATTGAACTCGGGCGCGCCAAATCCGGATGCCTTGAGATCATCGGCCATGTGCGCCTCGTTGCCCTCCTCAAGCAACACGTGCAATGAATCGCCAAAGATGGTCGCGTCGCGGACATAGTCGTAGGCGTTCAAGCGCGCCATGGCCGCCGCCAGACGCTGACAACGCACTTGAAGCCGCATGGTTCCCGGCGGCGACACATCGGGCAGTTGCTTTAACTCATTGGGCGTGCCGCAGACCATCAACTTTGAGAAATAGATGTAGCCGACATGGCTGCAGCGTTCGGCCTCGTCCATGTAGTGCGTTGTGACGAAAAACGTGACGCCGCGTCCCGATAGATCGAACAGCAGGTTCCACAATTCGCGCCGCGCCACCGGATCGATTCCCGCCGTCGGTTCATCCAAGAACATCAAGCGCGGCCGGTGCACAAGCGCGCACGCCAACGCAAGTCGCTGCTTCCATCCGCCAGACAGGTGCCCCGCCAGTCGTTTTCGGTAACGGTCAATGCCGACGATCTCGACGACCTCGTCGATGCGTTCTTGGCGCTCTCGCGCCAAAATACCGTAAATTTTCGAATAAAAAATGAGGTTCTCGGTCACGGTCAGGTCGGCATAGAGGCTGAATTGCTGCGACATATAACCGATGCTTTGCTTTACGACTTCGCTCTGTTTGGCGACATTATGGCCAAGCACGGTGGCCTCCCCTCCCGAAGGACGCAACAGGCCGCAGAGCATGCGAATCACCGTCGATTTTCCCGAGCCGTTCGGACCGAGGAACCCGAAAATACTGCCCTCTTCGACATCGAGACTTACGCCATCGACAGCGGTGAATTTGCCGAAACGACGCGTGATGTCCCTGGCGACGATGGCAAGGCTCATGATGACTCGCCTTTTGCGGAAGGGGGTTGCGAAAGATCGAAATGAACGGAGGCGGTCATGCCGGCCTTGAGTTTTCCGCCGTGGGAATCAAGGCGAAGTTTGACGCCGAACACCTGCTGCACGCGCTCCTCCTTCGTTTGCAGATTGCGCGGCGTGTACTCTCCCTGGGTGGCGAAATGAATGATGGTCCCCTCGTACGGACCTCCGTCCGGAGCGTCGGTCATGACCTTGACCTGCTGGCCGAGAGTGAGATGTTCGAGCGCGCTTGCGCTCACGTACACAACGAGTTCAAGCTGATTCGGATCGACAAGACGGACCGATGCGCCAGGCTTGAGAATATCGCCAGGACGAATGTCCATCGACTCGACAACGGCGTCCCACGGCGCAACAATCTCCATCTCCCGCAGATTCGCCATGGCGCGATCAAGCTCCGCCTGGGCCGCATCGCGCGCGGCGCGAGCCGTTTCCAAATCCTCGCGACGCGTTCCGTTCCGAATCAGATCGAACGCCGCCAACGCCTGGTCGCGCGACGCCTTGGCCATGGCCAGCTCCTCCGAGCGCGTCCCTTTCACGAGAAGGTCAAGTCGCTCTTCCGCAGCCTGGTATTGCGCGGCGGCGGCGTCGCGCGCATGTTGCGCCTGATCGCGCGATTGCAGCGAAACGGCATTGCGATCATAGAGGCTTTGCAGCCTTTGGAACTCCGTTTCGGCCGCATCACGCTGCGCGCGCAACGCCTTGGCTGTTTCACGCGCGGCCTCGATTTCCTGCGACCGGGCTCCCTTCACGGCCATGGCATACTGTTGTTCTGCGCGCTGGGCCG